>JBPYFC010000046.1:0-6161 GCA_051984705.1 Chthoniobacterales bacterium
TAGGTGACTCCCTCAAACATCATTTTCCAAGCCGACACCGAACCACCGTCCCACGGCGCTCTCTTGTAGGGGATCATCGCGATAAGCGCAAACCCGGCGACATAGGTTGCGGCATCGAAAAGCAGAATCGCAGGTAACGGAACGCGTCCGATCAGAAACGAAGCTAAACCGCCCGCAATCATTGCGCCGGCCTGCCATTGGACTTCGATCGCGCCGCTCAAGGCTGCGTATTGATCCGGGGAGATGACCTCCTGATTAAACGCGAACTGTGCAGGATAGTAGACGCTGAATCCGAACGACCCGAGACTGAAAACCGTCAATAGATGCCAAGACTCCAAGTGACCTTGGACTAAGATCGCGGCGGTGACGAAGAGGTTGATGGCTATGGCACACACGAAATAAATCAGGAGGACATTCTTTCGCGGATTCCGATCAATCGCTTTGCCGAGATATGGCAACAGCAGAAAAATCAAGAGGGTGAGGATAGCGTTAGTGCCGCCATAGAGGGCTTCCCCACTTGGTTGATGCACCAGCAGCCAGGGCACGGCAATAAACGTGATGCCGCTTCCGACGACGAGTAAGAAGTTCGCCATCAGAATGAGCCGAGCCTTTGGATCGCGCCAGAGATTCACGCACCTTTCAGAAGCATGAGGCCGCGCAACTTGCAAGGGTGCTGCCGTAGGGCGGCATGCCCTACAGCCCTACAGCGCGCCTGTGCAAACAAGATTACGCGGTGCAGGCTAAATCGATCCGAAAACGCGCTAATCCGCTCAGCAAGTGGATTGGCGGTTCAGAATGATCCCGCTAAGCCTTGCGGCCAATCAAGGGCGAGGATGACGAGGACGAAGTTTGCATGAGCGTGCAGTTCCTACTGACCGCCTCGTTACATCCGGCACTGGAAACGCAAAACTGAAAACGGTAGAGTGCAAGTCTATGGCCAGACCAGTAACCCTCTTTACCGGACAATGGGCGGACCTCCCATTGAAAGACCTTGCGCCACTTGCGAAGCGGATGGGTTTCGATGGGCTTGAGCTTGCGTGCTGGGGTGATCATTTCGATGTGAATCAGGCTGCGAAATCGAAGGAGTATTGCCAGGATCGATGGCAAATCCTGTCGCAGAATGGACTAACAGCTTTTTCAATCTCCAACCATCTCGCTGGACAAGCGGTCTGCGACAATATCGATGCGCGTCACAAAGCAATTCTGCCCGCCGACGTTTGGGGTGACGGCAATCCAGAGGGTGTTCGGCAACGTGCTGCCGAAGCGATGAAAACAACGGCCCGAGCGTGCAGAAATTTCATCAATGCAAAACCGAACAAAGACCGCGATTTTCCCACGGTTGTAAACGGTTTCACCGGATCAAGCATTTGGCATGCTGTCTACGCGTTCCCGCCGACCAGTCAGGAATTTTTGGAGGCTGGCTTTGATGATTTCGCGAAACGCTGGCTCCCAATTCTTGAAGTGTTCGACGAAGTGGAAGTCAATTTTGCTTTGGAGGTGCACCCGACCGAGATCGCTTTCGACATTGCTTCAGCCCAGCGAGCTCTTGAAGCGGTAAATCATCATCGCCGCTTTGGATTCAACTATGATCCCTCTCACCTTGGTTATCAGGGGGTCAATTACATCCGGTTCTTGCACGTTTTTCGTGACCGAATTTTTCATGCGCACATGAAAGACGCGTGGTGGGGTCATGGAACCGGTGATGTAGGTGTTTTCGGCGGTCACACAGATTTTGGAGACTATCGCAGATATTGGGACTTCCGTTCGATCGGGCATGGCGATATCAAGTTCGAAGAAATCATCGTCGCGTTAAACGACGTTGGGTACGATGGGCCACTCTCGATCGAGTGGGAAGACGCCCGCATGGATCGTGAGCATGGAGCAACCGAGTCATGCAAGAACATTAAAGCAATCGATTTCGTGCCAAACCGGGCGGCTTTTGACGCCGCGTTTGCGCGTAAAGGTTAGTCCGTGGAGAGAATATGAAACTTAAGATGGGAATGATTGGCGGAGGCCAGGGCGCGTTTATCGGGAACGTGCACCGGATGGCGGCTCGACTCGATGGAAAGATCGAGATTGTAGCAGGCGCTTTCTCGGCCAACCCCGAAAAGTCGAAACAGTCCGGCGCTGAACTCGGTCTTGATCCGCGTCGTGTTTATCCCGACTACCAGACGATGGCGGTAGCAGAAGCTAAGCTGCCAAGAGGAGAGCAGATCGATTTTGTTTCGATCGTAACTCCGAATCGCTTCCACTATCCTCTCGCCAGGATCTTTCTGGAGGCAGGCTTCAGCGTCGTCTGCGACAAGCCGATGACGTTCAATTTGGAAGAGGCGGTGCAGCTCCGTGACTTGGTCAAGAAGTCGGGAAGAGTCTTTGCCTTAACGCATAACTATACCGGTTATCCGATGGTGAAAGAGGCCCGGGAAATGGTGCGGAAAGGCGAGCTCGGCAAGATCCTAAAGATTGTGGCGGAGTATCCACAAGGCTGGTTATTGAATCCGATCGATGCCGAGGGACAGAAGCAAGCCGTATGGCGAACCGATCCTGAGGTTACCGGGGCGTCCAGCTGCATTGGAGACATTGGAACGCATGCCGAAAATCTTGGCCGATACATTACTGGCCTGGAGATTGAAGAACT
Organism: Chthoniobacterales bacterium; assembly: GCA_051984705.1. Classification (GTDB taxonomy): domain Bacteria; phylum Verrucomicrobiota; class Verrucomicrobiia; order Chthoniobacterales; family JAFAMB01; genus JBKPBY01. The sequence continues at coordinate 2,639 of JBPYFC010000046.1, forward strand.
GTGCGCCGACTTCACTACGTTCGTGCCGGGCCGCCGCTTAGAAGACGATGGAAATCTTTTGATCCACTATAAAGGTGGAGCGCGAGGGGTACTCTATACATCTCAAGTGTCTGCCGGTGAAGAAAACGACATAAATATTCGGGTTTATGGAACCAAGGCGTCTCTTGAATGGCACCAGGAAGAACCCAATGAGCTATTGGTCAAGTATCCCGATGCGCCGAGAAAGATTTTCCGCAGAGGCACAGGCTACGTAAGCGATGTCGCAAAGCGATTCACACGACTGCCATTTGGGCATCCTGAGGCTTTCATCGAAGCTTTTGCGAATATCTATGTTGAAGCCGCTCGAGCAATTGAAGCGGAGGTAAACGGCAAGCCGCTTCCGAGCAATCTCGATTTTCCGACGGTGGATGATGGAGTTAAAGGAATGGCATTTATCACCACTGCCGTGCAGAGCGCGAAGTCGGGTGGGACATGGACCAAGATGGTGGCGGCTTAGCAAGGAATGCCGGAGGCGCATTCAATCGACATTCTTTCTTCAATAAGCGGTTTGAGCTCTGTCCAGAACACGATGGTGTTCCTGGCGTTGTTTGCCATCGTCTTTTATTTGCTGGGTCTCGTAATCGCTCGGTGGCTAAAGCATCAAATCAAAGTCAACCTCGGTTGGGCCTCGCACATTTTTGTCCTTTGTCTTGCAATCACGGCGGCGAGATCTGTGGCTCACGTAAATTTCTCAGGCGCGAAAGAGATCGCCTTAGTTGCAGCGATCACAGCAGCGTTTCCGCTGAACGCGTTGCTGCACCGGTTTATTTGGCCGCTCTACGGCTACCCGGGCGAGAATGCGCGAATACCAAATTTCCTTCCGCAGGTAGCCGGCATTGTTATCGTCGGCGCGGCTTTATTCACCGGTCTCGCCCTTTTTTATCACATCACGATTCCCGGACTGCTTGCCGGCTCAGGTCTCATCGCCATTGTCCTCGGTTTGGCCCTGCAGGATACACTGGGCAACATATTCGCCGGATTCGGTTTGCAGGCGGGGCGCGCGTACCGAGTCGGCGATTGGCTCCTTCTGGATGGGCAACATGTCGAAGTAGTGGAGATCAACTGGCGATCAACGCGACTCCGAAATAATGACGCAGTCAGTCTCGATATTCCGAATGCTCAGCTGGCAAAAGCGACAATTGTTAATCTCTATTATCCGACTCCTCTCCATGGCCGGCGAATTCGCGTAAGCGTCGACGATCGAGTACCGCCGAATGACGTGAAGGATGCCTTGATCAAGGCGACGGCCTCCGCCCAGGGCGTGCTAAGCGATCCACCAGTCACGGTGTTTTTGGTGGACTTCGGCGAAGCATGCGTCCGATATGAAGTCAGATTCTGGTTAATTGATGGTAGACAATATGCCCAGATCCAGGATTCAGTCCGGAGCAACATCTGGTACGAACTTGAGAGACGAGGAATTCAACTTGCGTATCCGATCCAGACGGTCCAGCTGGTGCGGGAGAGTCGTGGCAGACGTGATCGTCAGATCGATCTGAACCTCTTGGCGCGTCAACCACTCTTCGGTTCGCTCGATTCGGAGTTGCTCAATCAATTGGCAAATGGCGCGAAACGGATTCGGTTCGGCAAAGGAGAACAAATCATCCGGCAAGGCGAGCAAGGCGATTCCATGTTTATTCTCGAGCAAGGTCAGGCGGAAGTTCTGGTACAAAAGGATGGATACTCGCTGTCCGTAGGCGGGTTATCGGCTGGAGACTGTTTTGGAGAAATGTCGTTGCTAACTGGCGAGCAAAGGAGTGCCACAGTTGTGGCGACGGTTGATTGCGAGGTTGTTGAAATTCAGAAGAACACAATCGCGCCGCTTCTGCGAGAACATCCCAGCCTGGCCAATTCATTGAGCGAGACGCTCGCTACAAGAAAAGCAACGACCGAGACGGAGCTGGCGAAAAACCGCATAGGTGGACCTGCGCTTGCTACGAATGAGATCAAAGAGGGTTTTCTGCGAAAGCTGCGGCAATTTTTTGAATTGTAGGTTTGTTATATCATCTCGATGCCTCAGATTTCGGAATACAGCGAAGGATTGCCACGTGCTGTTGACGAGCGATTCATGCGATTTGCGCTTTGCCAAGCTCGGCGAGGCCTCGGCAGTACAAGCCCCAATCCTGCGGTTGGGGCAATTATCGTGCACGCGGGCGAAGTGATCGCAGCGGGATTTCACGAACGTGCCGGAGAACCTCACGCCGAAATCAACGCGCTCTCGAAACTCACAAGTCTGGACCGCGCTAAGGGGGCGACGCTTTACGTCACCCTTGAACCTTGCTCGACGCACGGCAGGACTCCCCCTTGCACCGAAGCTATCGTCCGGGCGGGTATAGCCAGAGTTGTGATCGGTGCGATTGATCCCAACCCCAGGCACAGCGGACGCGGAGTAAACCTGCTTCGGCAAGCAGGGTTGGATGTTACTACCGGCATTCTCGAATCCGAATGCACAAACCTGAACGCTGGTTTTAACAAGTGGATTGTAACAAAGACTCCGTGGGTCATCGCGAAGATTGCCCAGACATTGGATGGACGCATTACCCGGCCTCCAGGTGAGAGCCAGCAGCTATCAAACAAGCGGTCGCAGCGATTGACGCACTATCTACGATCGACTGTGGACGCGATAATGGTAGGAGGCGAGACGGTACGTCGCGATGATCCACAGTTAACGATTCGCTTTGTACATTCGCAAAATCAGCCCTGGCGAGTGATTGTCACGCGATCGGGCGAGATTCCGCGGACTGCGAAGGTTTTTGCGGATCGCTTTGCAAATCGCACGCTCGTTTACCAAGGTATATCTTGGCGCGAGATATTTGCCGACTTGGGAGACCGAGGTGTTACCCGTCTATTGGTCGAAGGGGGAGGAGTAGTGCTGGGAGATCTTTTGGATAAAAGAGAAATCGACGAGATCTGGTGTTTTCTGACTCCATATTTAGTTGGCGGAGACAAACCCAGTTTCGCCGGGGTCGGAATTGATCGATATGAGAAAGCGATCGCGATAGAAACGATTCGCTACAAGCAGATCGGAAACGATTTGCTTATCAGAGGGCGCGTGCGGCGACAAACTTAGAAAAATTACGGCTTTGCAGTGGCTTCGATTCCTTTCTGCCCGCAAGACCAATGCTAATCACCGATAGATGTTTTGGATGAGAAAAGAATTTCGAATCTCGAAGCTCGAATTTCGAATTCTGTTGGGAGGCGGGAGATTCTAGCTTCGAGCTCCTAGATTTCGTTTATTACCCGGTAGACCGGCTGCTGGAAGTATGCAGGAAAAACTTGCTTTACGCCCGTTAATGCCGCGTTCTATTTTCCAACAGTCGTTCTGCTCTTTGGATTCCTGGGGTTCTGGCTGATAACGGGCCACCCGGGCAGACGGGATCAGATCGCGAGGGAGCAATTCGAAACTAGCTAACCGTGGATACAGAGACGTAGTTCAACGGTAGCGATCGCAGCTAACTGTGCGCGTGGTGCCGGCTCCGAGTGTGGA
>JBPYFC010000047.1:0-12479 GCA_051984705.1 Chthoniobacterales bacterium
TTCTTTGCGAAGGTCGGCGACGATTACTTGCCGGACGAAAATCGGCCACGGCCCGGACGGCGAAGTGCTGAGTCGGGCGCGCGCCCCATGACCACGCAAGAGGGAGGGAAAGTTTGACCATGAAGAAATATTGTTACGCAGTTTTGGTTACCGCGTTAGCAACGGCGAGCTTTGGGTTTGCCGAAGCACCGCCAAACCAAATAGATCTGTCGAAATTTCCCGCCAGACGTCTCGATGATGTGGTAGTGCCGCTCCCAAGCGAAGTATTCAACGTCCTCGACAAGTTAGGGACTCCAAATTGGAAAGGCGAACTGAGGCCTCCCGATATTAAGAAACGAGGCGCACGCGCACAGATCGCGCTGCTTTTGGGTTCGGTGATCGCGGAAGGATTTGTCGCGGTTGAGGCCACGGACAAAGAGCGGGTCAAAGAAATCGGTCGGGACGTACTAGAACTCGCTCGCGGGATCGGCGTCGAAAAAACGGTGCTCGGCCGGACCAATGCAATATTAACCAGAGCGGATGAAAATAACTGGCCCGGCGTCCGAAGAGAATTGGATGGAGCCCTTGGCGACGTGAAGAAAGCTATGATCGAGCTGAAGGACGCGCAGCTTGCTCATCTTGTTAGCCTGGGAGGATGGCTGCGTGGCACGGAGGTGCTAACCTCGATCGTCGGCAAGAGCTATTCAGCAGATGGCGCCGATCTTCTGAATCAGCCTGATCTGTTGAGATACTTTCAGCAGCGGTTGGTTGACATGCCGCCCCGTATCCGTTCCAACACATTGGTTGGGCGAGTCCAACGAGGTCTGGATGAAATATCTCCATTAATTCATCAGAAAATCACGCCAGCTTCTGTAAGGCGCATCAACGAAATCACCGGCCAGATTGTGCGAGCGATCGATACCGGCGAAAACGCCTGACGGAGCCCACTTGTGAGACGACTCGGTGCAGTTGTTTTGGTTTCCATTTCGCTGGTTCTAACCGCGGCGTTCGCGACGGTGGATGACGCGATTTCGCGGGCGCTCGAAGCGATCGATCCTTATGTAAAACAAGGATACGTCGTAAGAGATGATCAATGGGGAGGCGATTTGGGCCTTAAAGAGCAGCAGGCATTTCCTCACACTCTTTTCAAGGGAAACGACTATTGGTTCTGTATGGGTACTGATGTGGACAATGCCCGGATCGCTATTCACGTCTACGACAGCCGAGGAAAGCTTGTGGAAACCCGTTCGTGGCAGAAAGGCAGATTTGCGGCCGCCGAGGTCATCGCGCCGGCAACTGGTACGTATTATATTGTAACGGAAGTTACTAGCTCACCACAAGAACGCACCACGTGGGCTATGGTGTATGCCTACAAATGAGGCTTTGATTCTAGCTTACTTTTCGGCTAATTCCTTATCCCGCATTTTTCCTTTATCTCATTGAATGGCTGAAACCGACACGCTCCAGTTCGACAGCGCGCGAACTTTGCAGAATTTGTACGCGAACGATTTAAGCCTGTTGCAAAGCCTGGAAGCACGCCTGGCCGTCAAAGTGACAACCCGCGACGGATGGCTACGGGTCGAAGGCGAGCGGCCAAACATCGACAAAACCAGACGATTATTTGACCAGCTCGAAGAGGCGCGCCGGCACGGTATTCAGATTCGACGTCATGAATTCCAATACGCCTTGGATTCGGTTGCCGAAGGGCTTAGGCAACCTTTGGGCGAACTGGCCGGGCACAAGGTGTTCGCTCCGAACCGGCGAGCTCCAATTGTCCCGAAAAGCGAACAACAGCTCGATTACGTAAAAGCGATTGAGCATCGCGACATCGTTTTTGGGATTGGGCCCGCAGGCACTGGTAAGACCTATCTTGCAGTTGCGATGGCCATTGATGCTTTGAAAAAAGAGTTGGTGAAGCGAATTATCCTGACCCGTCCCGCTGTGGAGGCAGGCGAAGCGCTAGGATTTTTACCGGGCGATCTTCAGGAGAAAATATTCCCGTATTTGCGTCCCCTATACGATGCGCTTTATGATATGCTAGAGGCGGAAGAGATTGAGAAGTACGTGGATCGTGGGGTCATCGAAATCGCGCCCTTGGCGTATATGAGGGGACGCACGTTGAACCACGCGTTTGTGATTCTTGACGAAGCACAAAATACGACGACGGAACAAATGTTCATGTTCTTAACCAGGCTGGGGGCAGATTCCAAATGTGTCGTGACTGGAGATCAAACCCAGATCGATCTCCCGCTTAATCGGAGGTCCGGTTTAATCGAAGCGATGCAAGCGCTGAAAAAGGTCGAAGGGATTCATTTCACCAAGTTTTCAGAGCGCGATGTTGTCAGGCATCCACTGGTGCAATCAATTATCAAAGCTTACAGCGCGTATCGCGGCACAAAAGAGCGTAAGGGCTAAAAGGATTATGTTTGGGTCTAGTCGCAAAAAACTAGTTAGGCAGGGTTTGGCTTGTACCAAGGTTCGGAGAAAACCGGCCCACAAAGAGTGGATGCGCCGGTTTGAAGTAAGTCCTTGGGTCAAAACAGCGATCTTTGGCGCATTCGTTTTGGGGTTAGCGGTTTTGATTTTCTCCGGGGAGCACCCGGACCCTGCGAAATACTTTCTGATTGGGCTTCTGATATTCGTCACGGCCGTCGCTCAACTTTGGATTAACCACCCCGAAACGTTCGAGAAGAACTCGAGAGTCGGGCTGGTGTTTGGCGTGATTCTTTTCCACCTGGTGGTGGCAAAGCTGGTCACCATTGTTACCGGCCAGGACAACGGGCCGATTGGCGTGTTGCTGATTCCCTATGCACTAGCTCCGTTGGTGCTGTCCGTATTACTCGGAAAAAACAACGGAATCTACGCAGTAATATACGTGAGTCTCTGGAGCTCGATTCTGTTTCGCGGGATCGATGCTTTTCTGCTGGTCATGAGTCTGATCAGTGGATTCATATCAGTTTTCCTGACCATCCAGGTTCGGCGGCGCAGCCGGTTGTTGCGTGCCGGATTCTATGTCGGACTTGCGACATGGATCCTTGCGCTCTCCTTTGGGATCATCACCATACCCTGGCTGCAGCTTGGAGTAATGGATTGGACGCTCTTCATGAAGCAATCCGTTGCGGCCATTTTAACCGGAGTGGTGACTGCGATGATCGTAAGCGGCGCGTTGCCGATGTTGGAAGGAATCTTCCAGATCACGACAGATATGTCTTGGCTGGAAATGTCGGATCGGAATCATCCGCTGCTCTTGAGGCTCAGCCGCGAGGCCCCGGGAACCTGGCATCATAGCGACGGCGTAGCAGACTTGGCCGAAGCTGCCGCCAACAAGATTGGAGCCAACGGAGCTATCTGCCGCGCCTGTGCCTATTTTCACGACATTGGTAAGCTGGTGAAGCCGAATTATTTTTCCGAGAACATTGTCGCAGATGAAAATCCGCATGATGGCCTCGCTCCGACCATGAGCGCCTTGATTATTATTGCGCATGTCAAGGAAGGTGTGGATCTCGCGCTCAAGTATGGTCTCAACCAGCGGATTATCGATGTGATCCAACAGCATCACGGGACCTCGCTAGTTGCCTACTTTTATCAACGCGCGCTGCAGCAGCAGCGGGATGCTAGAGAGGGTGGGAAAATAATGAACATCCGGGAAGAAGATATACCGGAAGTAAGGGAGGGAAGTTTCCGATATAGCGGACCGAAGCCGCAGTTCAAAGAATGTGGCATCATCAGCCTGGCCGATGCCGTTGAAAGCGCTTCCCGCAGCCTGGAGAAGCCAACTCCGCAAAAAATCGAGCAATTGGTAAACAGCATCGTCGGCAAGCGAATAGCTGAGGGTCAACTGGATGAGTGCGACCTGACACTGCAGGAGCTGAAAGTCATCGCTGAAACGTTCCGGTTCACCTTGCAGAATATGCTTCATACCAGGATCAAATATCCGAAGGATGAAGAGCGAGCGGAGCAGGAGAGCAAACGGTTGCGCAACCTTCCGCCTGCTTCTGCGGCTTGACCCGCTTGATGTTTTCGATCCGTTTGCTCAACCGGCAGCGTAAGAAACGGATTAATCTCCAGAAGCTTCGGAAATTTGCTGCCCAGGCGCTATCAGAGCTGCCTGTGCAGCGGCAACCAGGTAAGCCGCCGGAACAGATCAACATCGTCTTTGTCTCCGACGCGCGAATCGCCTGGTTACACCGCACGTACATGTCGATCGACGGTCCGACCGACGTGATCACTTTTCAACATGGCGACATCTTTATCTGCGTAGAGACCGCTGCAAAACAGGCAAAAGAGTTTCGTACAAGCTTCGAATACGAGCTCGAGCTATACATCGTCCATGGGCTGTTGCATCTGTGCGGGTTCGAAGATGCGAGCGATAAGGGGCGTCGTGAAATGCAGAGGTTGCAGGAGCGTCTAGTAGCTGCGCGTCGCAGCTAGCATCACGCACTCACCCTCCGCAGCGCCGCGATTCGTTCCGAAACCGGCGGATGCGAATAATGCAGCCCGACGAGCAACGGATGTGGAGTCAGATTCGAGAGACTGTCTCTGCTCAATTTCTTAAGCGCTGTGATCAGTGGATTGGGATTATGCAGCGACTCCGCAGCAAACCGATCTGCCTCAAATTCATGCCGCCGGCTCCAAAAGTTTGAGAAAACGCCGATCAAAACGGCAGCCGGCTGGACCAGAATAAAGAACAACGCGAGCCCAACATAATAGGAGGGATGCGACACGCCGAAGGCCCCGAAAAGTTCTGGACGCGACACGCAGAGCGACGCTGCTCCGAACAGTAAGAAGAGATTCAGCTGAGCAAATAGGAAATGCTGGACGATGTGCCGTTTCTTGTAGTGACCGATTTCATGCGCGAGTACCGCTACCAGCTCCGGCAATGTGTGATTCTGAATCAACGTGTCGTAAAGCGCGATTCGTTTGTTGGCACCGAACCCGGTGAAAAACGCATTTGCTTTGGCAGAGCGTCGAGACCCATCGATGACCATCAGGTCTCGAATGGGGAAATTCTGCTGCCGGCATAGTTCGGTGACGCGATCTCGCAGCTCTCCCTCAGGCACAGGGGAGAACTTAAAAAACAACGGCAACAAGATCGTTGGTGCAAGGTAGGTGACGAAAATTGTAACCGCAGCGACGCAAATCCAGGCGATCAACCAGGCATTCGTTCCAAAGGTCTCGAACAGCCACAGCACCAGGGCCAGAACGCCTGCGAGTAACACGCCTGAGATAGCCCATTGCTTCAGGTGATCGATCACAAACGTTGGCCATGTCATCCGATTGAAGCCGTACCGTTCTTCGATCACGAAAGTGTGATAGATCTCAAAAGGTAATGATAAAAGCTCGCGGGCGACACCGAGTGCGCCGAAATAGCATAATCCGGTGACTACCGGCGGAAACTGAAATCGGCGAACCCATAGATCCAGGATTTCGAATCCGCGAAAATACCAGAACAAAAGCAGTGCGATCAGGGACAACGTACTGACTGTTAGCTCGAACCAAGTGTTGACTCGCGCATATGCCTGGGCGCGTAGATAGCGCGATTCGTCATAGACATCCGCAAACTCGTCCGGCAGCCGGCGGCCCAGCCTGCGCAGATTCAGGAGTTTAGCGGTCGAGTCTAGAAGGTAGTAGCCAACCAAAGCACAGAAAATGAATCCGCCGAGCATGTAGCAGCAATCTAGCATCTGCGGCTGTTAGAGCTCAAGAATGCGAGACGGCACTAAAATTGGTCCTCCCAATTGCGCCATCCATGATTTTCGTCCTCGACCTCCTCGTCTTCATCGAGAACGAGGACCACAACGGCAACGATTACGATTTGGTTGCGGCCCCTTCATGCTCAGGTTAGAGCTAAGGATCAACCCTCAACTGGAGAACAACCATGGCTTATAAGCCTCTATACACTGCGGTTGCAACATCGACAGGTGGTCGAGATGGCCACGTAAAAAGCTCAGACGGCATTATCGATCTCAATCTGAGTGTTCCGAAAGAAATGGGTGGACCGGGAAAACCAGGTACTTCGAATCCGGAACAGCTTTTCGCGTCTGGATATTCGGCTTGTTTTGCCGGTGCGATTGGCTATGTCGCCGGGCAAAAACATCAAAAACTCAATACGATTCAGGTGACTGCACACGTCACATTTGGAACAGACGAGGGCGGATTTCGGCTTGCCGTGGAGTTGAAGAGCCATCTTCCGGACGTTGACAAAGCGACCGCGGAAAAGCTGGTTGAAGAGGCGCATCAAGTTTGTCCCTATTCCAAGGCAACGCGTGACAACATTGATGTGAAGCTATCGGTGGTCTAAAGGCTCGGATGTCCCTCCCAGAAAAGATCCGGAAAGCCGGGATTACGATCCATCATGACTTTGTTCCGGGAGATCTGGGACGCTTAATTTATATTCACGGTGTCCAGAACTTCCGGGACTACGGCTTCAACGAGATCCACGAAGCATATTGTGCAAAGATCGCGATCGACTTTCTGCTGATGCCGCAGAAAGGTCGATCGCGCGCGTGGATCCCGAAAAAGGATAATCAGATCGTTGGGTCGGTGCTGATTGTCGAGCGTCCGCAGAATCAGGCGCAGCTGCGATTGCTCTTTGCGGATTATTCAGTCCGCGGAGTCGGTCTTGGCCGATGGCTAGTCGAAGAATCAGTCAGATATTCTCGTGAAACGGGATTTGACCTTATTTATCTTTGGACTGTTGCCGGGCTCGACCGCGCGAAATCAGTGTATGAATCGCTCGGCTTCGTCAAAGTCGAAGAAAAAACAATCGAGGATTGGGGAGGCCGGAACACCGAGATCCGGTACGATTTGAGCCTGAGGTAGAAGAAAAGGAACCGCAGATTACGCAGATTAAATTGAAAGCTCTTAAAAAATCTGCGGAATCTGCGAAATCTGTGGTTCCTTTACCGGAGTTCTTCGAGGATGCGTTCCACTGCTCCCAATGGGTCGGCCGAAGCGGTGATTGGCCGGCCGATCACTAGGTAGTCTGCACCCGCTTTGATAGCCTCCTTAGGCGTCATGGTCCGCATCTGATCGCCGGCTGCCGCCCAGGATGGACGGATCCCGGGGATAACCGTTGTGAAGAAGGAACCGAATTGTTGACGGAGGACTCCCAGCTCCTGCGAGCTGGCCACTAGCCCGGTGATGCCCGTTTGCTGCGCCAGGGTCGCCAACAAAAGAACCTGTTCTCGCACCGGCATCCTAAATCCGGCTTCAGCCAAAGCTTGATCGTCGAGACTAGTTAAAACCGTAACTCCAAGAATCAAGGTTGAAGACGTTCCGCTGCCCGCGACAGCGGCCTTGCACATCGCTTTGCCTCCGGACAAATGAATCGTTAGCATGTCGACTCCCAGTGCACAGGCCGATTCAACCGCATGCTGTACCGTGTTCGGGATATCGTGAAACTTGAGATCGAGGAATACTTTGGTGCCCGCCTCCTTGATTTCTCGAACAATCGAAGGTCCAACCTGGGTGGACAATTGATTGCCAATCTTGAACATTCCAACATGGCCGGCCAGGGTCTCGATCAAGCGGCGCGCCTCGGCCTCTGACGAGACATCGAGTGGAACGATAATTTTCTCCTTTGCAGCGGTCGAAGTTTGCACAGGATGACGATGCATGAAAACCCTGACCCCGGCCAAGATCAATCTGACGCTCGAGATCCTCGGCCGGCGTCCGGACGGGTTCCACGAACTGGCAACATGGATCGTGCCGGTCAGCCTCTATGATTCGCTCGAGATTGATGAGGCGGAAGAAGATTCCCTTTCAGTGAATGTGCCGGGCTTGCGAAACGATCAATCGAATCTCGTAGTTCGGGCTAGAGACCTATTTACCGAGACGACTGGGATTGGCGCCGCTTACCGTATTTCTTTGGAAAAGAATATACCAATGGGTGCTGGTCTCGGCGGAGGCAGCTCTGATGCAGCAGCTACGCTACGGTTATTGAATCAACTGCATGAAGAGCCTTTAGATGTACACCAACTGCGCGAGCTTGCTGCACGGCTTGGCTCGGACGTTCCCTTTTTCATCGAGCCCAACTCATTCTGGTGCACCGGACGAGGGGAGTTGATGGAACAAAAAGGGTTTGATAGGAACCTCTGGGCCTGTCTTTTCAAACCTGAATTCGGGGTACCGACAGCCGCCGCCTATCACGCCTACGCGCGATTGCCCGAGGATGAAAAAAAGGGAGAGCCACAACAGACAAAGTGGGGAATTCTCCGTAACGATATAGAACAAGCCGTTTTCCGGAAATACCTTCTTTTGCCAGTGATTAAGGAATGGCTGAAACAGCAGCCCGAGACGATAGTCGCGTTAATGTCAGGTTCCGGGTCGACGATGTTTGCGGTCGCTAACGGTGAATCGGAGGGATGGGCGTTGGTAGAACGCTTTCGCAGGAAATTTGGTGATCGAATCTGGAGTTGGATGGGGAGATTGAACCCGGCGGAGAATCTCGAATCCCGAAGCTAGAATCTCGAATATAGAAGCGCGAGATATTCCAGGGACGATTCTAGCTTCGAGCTTCGAGCCTCTCCACATACATCGCCGATGCCTTCTCACGAGTTCCCATAACGGCTAACGGTCGACGGTGGACCGTGGACATCATCGCTGAAAGCGCTGATCCCGGGCTTGCCACTTTCCCCATTCGCCGCCACAATTTCCCAACACATGCAGGATCACTCGGCACTTGGTATTATTGCCGGTAGCGGCATTTACCCGTTTCTCGTTGCTCGCGCCGCGAAGAGACAAGGCGTTTCCGCAATTCATGTCGCCGCCTTTGAAAACGAAACCAGACCGGAACTGGCCGAGTTGGCGGATTCCATCGAATGGATGAGAGTCGGCCAACTTGGTAAGTTGGTTCGGTTTTTCCAAAGGTCTGGCATCCGACAGGCAATGATGGCGGGACAGATCGCGCCGAAAAATCTTTTCGATTTGAGGCCTGATCTGAAAGCGCTGATGATTTTGGGAACCCTTCCGAGGCGGAATGCGGAGACGCTTTTTGGCGCGGTAGCTGACGAACTGAACAAAGTCGGAGTAGAGCTCCTTCCAGCAACCACTTATCTGGAAGATTCGATCGCTACAAAGGGATTGATCGCTGGTCCGAAACCAAAGAAAAGATGCGTTCAAGATATTCTCTTTGGATTTGAGATAGCGAAAGAAGTAAGCCGGCTGGACATTGGGCAGACTGTCGTAGTGCGCTATGGGACTGTCCTGGCTGTAGAAGCTTTTGAGGGAACGAACGAAGCGATCCGTCGAGGTGCAGCTTTGGCTAGAAACGATTCTGTCGTTGTCAAGGTTTCGAAACCGAACCAAGATCTACGGTTCGATGTTCCAGTGATTGGCTGCGAAACGATCGAACTGGCCGCTGCTTGCGGCGTTAAGGCCATTTGTGTCGAAACCGGCAAGACGCTGCTGCTCGACAAAGAAGCTGTAATGAATCTAGCAAACGAAAAACAGATAACGCTGTACGGTCAACAAGTATGAGCGATCGATTGAGAGTCGGGATCGTCGGTGTAGGCAGTATCGGCAAGAATCATGCGCGAATTTACTCGGAGGTCTCTGGTGTCGAGTTTTCAGCGATTCTCGATACCAATCCCGAAACAGCCTCTTTGGTAGCAAATCAATACGGAGTCAAAGCGGTATCTACACTTGCGGAATTTGCGTCGCTGGTGGACGCCGCGACCGTAGCCACGCCAACCCCTTATCACTACGAGGTGGCCAGGCTGCTGGTCACAGAGGGGAAACATCTCCTTATCGAAAAACCGATCACTGAGGCGCCGGACCACGCGCAGGAGCTCGTAAGATTAGCTAAAGAACATGGTGTGGTACTCCAAGTTGGCCATGTCGAGCGATTTAATCCGGTTTTAAGCGCCCTTGAGAAGATTCTGACCAAGGTTGGGTTTATTGAGGTACATCGCCTTTCCCCTTATCCATTCAGGAGTCTCGAGATTGGCGTTGTTCTGGATTTGATGATTCATGATCTTGAGGTAGTCCTGCATCTTGTTCGATCGCCGGTTAAAAGCGTCGACGCAGTCGGTATCGCTGTGCTGAGCAAAGGTGAGGACATCGCTAACGCGCGTATCCGATTCGAAAACGGTTGTGTTGCGAATATTACTGCCAGCCGGATCAGCCCTGAAAAAATGCGCAAGATCCGGATATTTCAGCAAACCGCATATGTGTCACTGGACTACCAGAACCAAACCGGTGAGATCTATCGTCTGGTGGACGGAGCCATCACGCGTAGTCCGGTTGAAATCGAGAAGGATGAGCCGCTGAAACGCGAGCTGCAATCTTTCGTGGAATGCAGCCGGCGCGGTGGCCAACCGGTGGTCTCCGGTTCTGAAGCCGCTGCCGCATTGGAGCTCGCCATCGAAATCACCGAGCTGATTAAGCGGGGCCCATAGCTCGTATATGTCATATACGTCCTATATGTCATATAAGTCCTATTCATGCGCATCTACCTCGTAGCCGGCGAATCCAGCGGCGACGCGCATGGCTCTGTCCTAATGCGCGAACTCCGCGCTCTCCTTCCAAACGCAGAGTTCTACGGGGCTGGAGGGCCGCAGATGAAAGCAATTGCCGGCGACCATTTTGAGGATTGGAGTTCGGAGGCGGTGGTGGGTCTATGGGATGTACTTGTCAAATATCCATACTTCCGCCGGCAGTTTTATCGGATGTACGACGAAATAACCGGCCTTCAGCCTGATGCCGTCATTTTCATTGATTACCCGGGCTTCAACCTGCGCCTGGCTGAGCGCCTTCACCGACGCCGGTTCTCCGGGAAGCTGATCTACTACGTTAGCCCGCAGGTGTGGGCCTGGAACAGAAGCCGTATCCCGCGAATGGCGAAGTTCCTTGATTTGATGATGTGCATTTTCCCGTTCGAGAAATCGCTCTACGAAGCGAGTGGTCTTCGGACGGAGTTCGTGGGACATCCGATGGTGGAGGAACTGGAGCGCCATCGCACACGGCAACCGCGTGAAGCGGATCTTGTTGCGCTAATGCCTGGAAGCAGGAAACGCGAAGTGAAACGAATTTTCCCGGTCATGTTGGAGACGGCAAGACTCCTGCGCCGTCGCGATCCAACAATGCGGTTTGAAGCGTCGGCCGCGTCGAGTTCCGCACAGGAGATGATGCAACAGATGCTTCAGCCGAATGACAATATCGAAATTCGTGTTGGCAATGCTGCGGCGCTGATGCAACGGGCGGCTGCCGGAATGGTTGCCTCGGGTACAGCGACCCTTGAGTCCAGCTTTTTTCGTTTGCCGTTTGTGCTCGTCTACAAGGTTTCCTGGCTCACCTACATTCCTGGCCGCCTGCTAATTCGTGTGAATCACCTTGGCATGCCCAACATCCTGGCAGGAAAAGAGATCGTGCCCGAGTTTATTCAGAAGGATGCGACACCCGAGCGAATCGCAGGCGCCGTCTGGCGGCTTTATTCGGATGAAGAGGGCCGGAAGTCGATGGTGCACGAAATGGATCGCGTGGTCACAATGCTAGGTGGAAAAGGAGCCGGTAAACGCGCTGCAGAGGTCGTTGTGCGTGAATTGACTGAAGACGCCAAAGTGTGACAGGACACCAAATGAACGACTCGGAATGGAACTCTTTTTGCCAATCCGTCCTCGATATCCTGCGTGCCGAGTTTATGCAGGAGATGGAGGAGCGTTTGCGGGCCTTTGGAACAAAAAGTTCAATGGGCATGTTCGATTCGGCTGTCCTTCTCGCGCTGGTAAAGAAGTTTGCGCCCCGGGTCTGTGTCGAAACGGGAGGCAACCTGGGTATGTCCTCATCGTTTATCCTGCAAGGAATGATCGAAGCCGGTGTGCAGGATGGGAGACTTCTTAGTGTTGAGGTGGATCCGAATTGCCCAGTTGGATCTATGATTCCTGACCGGCTAAAGCCTGGCTACCAATCGATGATCGGGGATGTGAAACGATTCATGAAACAGAAAGCGTTTCCGGACCAGATCGACCTGTTTCTTCATGACAGCTCCCACCGGTACAAATATCAGTACCTCGAGTTTCGATATTTCTGGGAGAAGCTTAAGCCTGACGGCGTTCTGATATCACACGACGTCAATTTCAACGCCTCGTTTGTCGATTTTGTATCGACGACTTACAAGCACGACAAGATTGGTGTAACCGATAAAGCGCGAACCACGCACAGTGAGTGGGGCCGGCTGGGAACAATCGGGTTCATGGTTAAGAAATAGGCGCGCTGCTGGACGTCAGAGCTTGGAGAATACCTTTCAGTACCGCTGAGTTTTAAACGTGCGCTTTGGCCAAGTTCACTGCGGCAATTTGAAGCTAGCCTTTTTGGTCCAGTTTTTAGATAGTCTCGACCGCCTGGTCGAGTTGATCAGTCAGACCGGAACGCTCAAAGTGGAACCCGCTTTCTTGGGGATGGCGATTGCCTCTGTGTTTCATGGGCTTGAAGAATATGTATATCCAGGCGGTTTTTTGCGCTGGCTGCGCTTTGTTTTTCCCCGCACTGCCCCGGGTCCT
>JBPYFC010000048.1:0-6383 GCA_051984705.1 Chthoniobacterales bacterium
TAGTAGAGCAGAAGCAGCCCCCCATAGGAGGAAGACTTGGGACACGAAACACGCTTGTCGAATCATTGCTCGAGGTTGCCAAGAACGCTCGTTGCACTGAATTAAACGAGTGCCGGAGGGTGCTTCAGAACGCTGCCGAAGAACAGCGTTCACTGATCAGGGCGGTGCTGGACGCGAAGATCGTCGACGAGAACGCGTTTCTGCGCGGTGTCAGTGACTGGCTCGGGCTTCCCTGGTGGAATGATCCAATAGAAAATGTCGCCGCTCCATTGCGAGAGAAAGTCCCCGCGCGAATCGCAGTTCGGTATCATGTTGTTCCTATACAGGAAGATGAAAAAGGGATTCGGGTCGCGTTTTATGATCCGTTCGATCTGATTGCGCGTCAGACGCTGGCTTCTTCTCTTGATCGGCGCGTCGTTTATTCGATGTCCAGCCGAACGCAGATTTTGCAAGCGCTTCGACAGGGCTACGGCATCGGCGCGGAGACATTCGAAGCGATTTTGGAAGGAAGGTCATCCGAGGACGGCACCTTCGACGTCAAACAAGAAACCAATGTTCTGGATCTTGATGACTCCGAAGCGTCGGTCGTTAAATTTGTGAACCAGATTCTGCGGGAAGCGCTAGAGCAGCGAGCTACTGATATTCACGTGGAGCCGCTCGAGGAAGATCTGCGAATCCGTTATCGCATCGACGGAATGCTTCACGAGGTTCCTGTGCCTCCGAATATCAATGTGTTGCAAGCCTCGGTGATTTCTCGTTTGAAGATCATGGCGCACCTTGATATCGCCGAGCGGCGGCTTCCTCAGGATGGACGAATCAACTTGGAGCTCGATGGAAAACCGATTGATGTCCGCGTCGCCACCATTCCATCGGTGGCGGGCGAGAGCATCAGCTTGCGTTTATTGGGGCAGGAGCGGTTTACCTTCCAACGGCTTGGGCTTGATAGCGGCGCTGAGATGCGCATCAGGCAACTCCTGGCGATGCCCAATGGTATTGTTCTATTAACCGGGCCGACTGGATGCGGTAAGTCGACCACGCTCTACACGTTCCTTTCCAGTCTGAACACCAAAGAGCGGCGCATCGTTACAATTGAAGATCCGGTCGAATATAAGCTCCCGGGCGTCATCCAGATCGCGGTCAAACCTGAGATCGATTTGACGTTTGCCAATGGACTTCGAAGTATTCTCCGAGGTGATCCGAACGTGATTATGGTGGGAGAAATGCGAGACCGGGAAACCGCAGAGATCGCGATCCGCGGGGCGCTGACGGGACACCTCGTATTCAGCACGCTGCATACGAATGACGCAATCGGGGGCATCACCCGGTTGGTTGACATGGGTATTGAGCCGTTCCTGGTAGGCAACGCCGTGCGGTCATTTATTGCACAACGCCTCGTGCGAGTGCTATGCAAATTCTGCAAGCGGCCAGTCGAACATTCAGAGGACTATTTGAGGCAGATTGGGTTCCCGTTGGAACACGCATCGCAGGTGATGGGATCAACCGGGTGCGATCATTGCCGGCATACCGGTTACGAGGGTCGGGCGGCAGTCTTTGAAATTTGCATGGTGTCTCAACGGCTGCAGGACATGATCACGCAGGGGAGCCGCGCATCAATGCTGCGAGCCGTAGCGATCGAAGAAGGCATGGTTCCTTTGCGCACATACGGCTGGAAAAAAGTGATCAATGGACTCACGACAATCGAAGAGGTAGTTCGGGTAACAGCGTTGGACCTTGAAATGGTGGATGAATAGGGTCGGATGAAAACCTCTTGGCTCCTGGTTCCTACCTCCTAGCTCCTCAGAAAAATGGCCTTGTTTACTTACCAGGCAGTGAGTCGAGATGGTCAGCGCGTAGCTGGCCAGGTTGAGGCGCAGAGTAGAACGGAAGCTTTTGCCAAGCTCGATCGCGATCGTCTCCAGCCAATTTCATTGGTCCAGCAAGACGGAGCCTCGACAAACGGCTCCCGGTCCGCCGTCCAGGAAAAAGCGGAGGAAGCGCTGCCAACGCGTAATATCCGTTTGTCGCGTTCTCAGATCATTTTGTTTACCGAAGAGATGAGCGATTTGTTGGATGCCGGATTACAGCTGGAACCAGCGTTGCGAGTCATGGAATCGCGAAAGGAACTCTCCGGGATCAAAGCGGTTGCATCAGCTTTACGGCAACAGGTCCGTGAAGGGAGCAGCTTGTCCAACGCGTTGCGGACAGTTTCGCCCTCTTTTGGAGACTTATTCTGCAACTTAGTGGCCGCCGGAGAGGTGAGCGGTTCTCTGCCTCAATTGCTCAAACGGCAAGCGACCTTTCTTGTGACCATCGATGATCTCCAGAAGAAAGTGGTCAGCGCCCTAATCTATCCATCAATGATTTTCGTTCTGGGGATCGGACTGATCTTTCTCTTCATGACTTATCTGGTGCCGCAGTTGACAACGCTTTTCCAGAAGACCGGCAAGGATCTTCCCTTGCTGACGCGACTATTGGTCCAGACTAGTGATTTCTTTTCTCATTACTGGTGGCTGATCCTTGTTTGTGCGTTTGGTCTGGGGTTTGGCTTCTATCAATTGATTCGCACCGCGCCAGGTCGCCGATGGTGGCACCGCGTTCAGCTCCGGTTGCCGCTTTTTGGAGCCGTCCTCAAGGGCCGGTTCTACGCTCAGTTCGCGCAAACCATGGCCAACTTGGTCGGAAATGGCATACCGCTGTTGAACGGATTGCGGTTGATGAATAGTGCGACGGGGAATGTGCATCTGCGCGGCCTGATGGAAAAAGTAGTCGAAAGCGTCGGCGAAGGGGGATCGCTTTCCAAGGCGCTCCAAAGGGCGGGTGAATTTCCGCCATTGTTTATTGATATGATCGGAGTGGGCGAACAGACTGGGGATCTTGGCCAAGCACTGGAAAAGATCGGACGCCGGTACGATAAAGAGCTTAATATCAAAATCCAGCGGCTGACTTCGCTGGTCCAACCAGTGGTCATTCTCGTCATGGCCGGAATGGTTGGTCTGATCGCTTACTCAATTATCAACGGAATTTTTGATGCCGTGTCTGGACTGCGTGCTCAGTAGACTCCATGAATTCTGTTCGTCTCCTGAGCTTGGATTTTGATGGCACACTGGTTCGTGATTGGGCGCCCCCACCTTTTCCGCAGGTGCTGGTGGACATAATGACTGCGCTTCGGCGGCGAAATGGCGTCCTGTTCGCATTGAACACCGGGCGGAGCCTGGCATTGATGGAACATGGCCTCGAATCGACCGGGTTCCCGATCTGGCCCGATTTTGCATTAACGACTGAAAGGGAAGTTTTCCGTTGGACTGGTTCTGCGTGGGAAGACTTCGGCGAATGGAATTCTCGCTGCGCAGAAGCCCATGACGAGCTGTTCGCGCGAGTGGGCCCTTTGCTGGCAGAAATAGAAGCCTATGTCGCAAAGTGTCCTGGGGCCCGCGCTTATTATGAAGATGAGAGATTTGTCGGTGTCGTCGCGCAAGATGTATCCCAAATGGATGACATCTGTGGGTTTATCCGGAACCGGCAAGTTCAATTCCCGTTTTTTGGCTATCAGAGGAACTATATCTATATCCGATTTTGCCACGCGTCTTATCACAAAGGCGCCGCTCTGGCGGAGCTGCAACGACTCGTAGGAATCTCGCCGGCAGAGACTTTCGCTGCTGGCGACAATCTTAATGATATTTCAATGTTAGACGGTGCCCTCGCGCGTTTTTTGGCCTGTCCGTCGAACGCTATCGAAGAGGTCAAGTCGGCCGTGCGACGGCAGAATGGCTTTGTAGCTAAGCAAGACAGCGGGCAAGGCGTGGCCGAGGCTTTGGTATTTTTCATCCCTGGCGTGGCTACGCAGAATTATTAAAGGAGCCGGCTGCTCTGCCGACTACTTTCCTGCTTGCGCGAAATTTTCACGCAATTGTAACATCCTAGTCTTTAACCGCCGTGATGACCGAAAAGATCCTTATCGTTGACGATGAAATCGATGTAGCAGAATTGCTGTCGCACCACCTTAAAATCGCGGGGTTTTCCGTTGAAGCTGTGCATGGCGGTAAAGCCGCGTTGGATAGCATTCGAAGCCAGGTCCCGACGCTGGTCGTTCTGGACGTGATGTTACCTGAGATATCCGGGCTAGATCTTTGCCGTATGCTGAAATCCGATCCGCGGACCCAGCAGGTAGTGGTCGTCATTCTGTCAGCAAAGACGGACGAAATCGACCGGGTGCTAGGATTTGAGCTTGGCGCAGATGATTACGTGGTGAAGCCGTTCAGTCCGAGGGAATTTGTTCTGCGAATCCGCGCGATCCTTCGGCGAAAATCACAGACTAAAGAGCATGATTTCTTGAGAGTCGGCGAGTTGACGCTTGATCGAGCGCGCCACGAAGTCACGGCCGGTAAACGTAATATCGAATGCACGGCGACCGAGTTTAGGTTGCTAACGATTCTTATGGAACGAGAAGGCAGGGTTCAGGCGCGAGACCGACTGCTCACCGATGTCTGGGGCTATGACGCGATCATTGATACAAGAACGGTCGACACCCACATGCGCCGCCTGAGAGATAAGCTCGGTCCTTACGGAAGCTATATAGAAACCGTGCGCGGATTTGGCTACAGACTCGCGTCGAAGGCGTAATGGATCGATCGGCATCGATGTCGCTCGATGCCGCTCGATCCGCCTCACAGATAGATTGCCACCCGACCATTCAATGGTGTAAAACGGGCTGGAATTGTTTCCGAATTGTCACAGTCGTGCAGCCGTTGTGTCACACATAGCTGACCAAGCTGTGGTCGTGCATGGACGGCACCGACGTCGTTCGGATGCTACTTTGCCTACCAGGAATTCTTAACCAACCGACAAGATAGGGAGTAGAAACACATGATTAAACGCGTCCTGCTAACACAGGCACTAGCGGTTTCATTGGCAATGACCGGCCAACTCGCGCAAGCGCAATCCAAAGGGGATCAGGCGATACTTGATGCCCTTGTGCGGAAAGGAATTTTGACAGAAAAGGAAGCTGACAAAATCAGCGAAGAGGTGTCGAAAGAGATGACCGAGGGCGGTCTGGGATCAAAGATCCAAGTCGGCGATTGGGTCAATGCTCTAAAGATCAGCGCCGACCTGCGGATCCGTAACCAATGGGATCAACGTGTTCCGTTGGTTCTTACTAATCCGGCCACAAAGACCGTGGATAGACATATTCAACGCAACCGCTGGCGGTTCCGGCTCCGCTTGATGGCTGACTGGGAGTTGAAGGGCGGCTTCTTCGGCGGTGTGATGATTGGAACAAGCGACAACCGTGCGTCTGATACCAAGAACGCAACGATCACAGGCGGCTACGACAACTACAATATCTACATTTTGCGAGCCTTTATGGGATGGAGACCGATACCGGGACTTACGTTTGTTCTCGGAAAACAAGCTAACCCATTCTACACAACGGATCTTGAGTGGGATAGCGACATTGAGCCGACCGGGTTGGTCGAACGCATCGACTTCCACAAATTCTTCAACATGACATTTGGCGAACCGGGTTTGAGCAAAGAAGGAAAAGCTCCAGTGGCGCCGCCACCGCCCGCTCCGGGCAACGCGTTTGAACTGAGCCTGATCGCCGGACAGTTTGTGTTCCAGAACAACAACCTAAATGCGGGCAATAGCCAACTAAAGTTCGACGCTTACCAGTTCTATACTCAGCTTTTGGCCAGGCTTAAGCTGGGCAGCAACCTTTCCTTTACCGTCGGGCCGGAACTTTTTGTTACCAACGATGCCGCGGCCGGCGCAACGGCGGTTGACTCGCATGGACGGTTGGTCCCACCGACCAACACGTCATTTATGGGGGGCGCTCCTCTGAACAATACTCAAGCATTTCCGATCACTCAGCGGAACTTGTTGATCGTGTTCGCACCCGGAGACATCACCTACAAGCTCTTTGGCAAGCCTCTCTCTTTGTATTGGGATTTTGCCTATAACTTCGATGGTGACGAGCGGTTTAGGGAGGATTACGGTCCATTGTTCGGCCGTTACGGGTTTGCCAGCAAAAAGGCGACTGAACCAACCTTTTTCAAGCCCATCAATGCGCATTTGGAAGACAATATGTCTTGGCTGGTTGGCCTAAAATATGGCGAAAACAAAAAGGCCGGCGACTGGTCAGTCTCGGTTGATTATCGAGAGCAAGGACTTAGCTCGCTCGATCCGAACACGAACAACTCGAATTTCCATCTCGGCAACCTCAATTCGAAAGGATTCGAATTCAATATTGCTTACAACTTCACCGACTTCTTGACGGGAAACGTCACCGGCTACCTTTCGGACGCTCTGAATGGGGATATCTACGGGGGCTATGCAACCGGTCACGTGGTGGATCCGACGACTGGCAAATTTTTCCCGAGCTCTCAGCA
>JBPYFC010000049.1:0-4173 GCA_051984705.1 Chthoniobacterales bacterium
GACTCCTGCCTCCTGTATCCTGTCTCCCGTCTCCTGTATTCTTCCCCTTTCGGGTTCGGCAGGGGCTATCCGGCTTTGCGCAGGCTGAGAGTTTCCGCGATTGACAGCGGCCCATTCGTGGCTTTTATAAGCCGCTTAGTCTCATGGTACCTTTCCAGTAGAGTGGCGGTGTGCTATGATAAACCGGTACGTAGTATATGGCACAATTAGATCCAAGGTCGTCGAAGGACAAGAACTCCCGCAATTTCGGAGGAGACAACAACAACAACTTTAATTGGCGAGGGATTCTTCTATTCGCATTTGCGATCGCGTTGCTGGGCGGATTTTTATTTTCACGCAGCGGTAGCTACGGCAACGTCGAAGAAATCACTTTTCCAGACTTTCAAAAGTACATTGACGCCGGGCGGGTGAGCAAAGAAAAACCCTTGCAGCTGATCGTCACCGAAGGGCGCGCAACTCAGACGCTCCGCGGCTATTACGAGCCGGGCAAGAAACCATCCAATGCACCGGGCGCTCCAGACCAATTCAAAACGACGGTTTTTATTGAGTATAACCGGGACCTGAAGTCCGATTTGCAAGCTCGAGGGTACCAGGTCGATATCCGTGCGGACTCGGACGTGGTCATTCCGGCACTGCTTAATGTGACCCCGGTATTTCTGCTTTTGCTTTTGATTTATTTCTTTTTCCGTCAACAGATTCGGAACGCCGGCAAAGGGGCGTTAAATTTTGGAAAAAGCAAAGCTCGGATGCTGGCCCGTGACCGTAACCGCGTGACCTTCCGGGACGTGGCCGGTGTAGAAGAGGCGAAGGAAGAGGTCCAGGAGATCGTAGACTTCCTCAAAGATCCCAAGAAGTTTCAGAAGCTTGGAGGGCGGATTCCAAAGGGAGTCCTGATGGTTGGACCTCCGGGAACCGGAAAAACGCTTTTGGCTCGCGCAATCGCCGGGGAAGCAGACGTGCCGTTCTTCAGTATTAGCGGATCCGACTTCGTTGAGATGTTCGTCGGTGTGGGAGCATCGCGTGTGCGCGACATGTTTGAGCAGGGCAAGAAGTCAGCCCCCTGCATTATCTTCATTGATGAGATCGACGCTGTTGGGCGCCATCGTGGACATGGTTTAGGCGGCGGCCACGACGAGCGTGAGCAGACGTTGAATGCTTTGCTGGTGGAGATGGACGGATTCGACACCCAAGAGGGCGTTATCATTATCGCTGCTACGAACCGGCCAGACGTTTTGGATCCTGCTTTGTTACGACCGGGACGTTTCGACCGGCAGATTACGGTGAATTTGCCGGATGTTAAGGGGCGCGAGGAGATTCTTCGGGTGCATTCGAAGCGAGTGAAATTGGCTGAGGGTGTTGATCTGGCGGTGGTGGCACGAGGGACACCCGGCTATTCCGGAGCTGAGCTGGCGAATGTGATTAATGAAGCGGCATTGTTAGCCGCGCGTCGCGGCCTGAAGGCTATCACGATGGCTGAAATGGAGGAGGCGCGTGACAAGGTGCGATGGGGTAAAGAGCGCCGAAGCTTGGCGATCAGCGAAAAAGAGAAAGAGAACACTGCCTATCACGAAGCTGGGCATGCACTCTTGTGCGAGGTGCTCGAGCATACCGATCCTCTGCACAAGGTCACGATTATCCCGCGCGGTCCGTCGCTCGGTTCAACGATGTACCTTCCGTTGGAAGATAAGTACACCAATCGCAAAAACGAGCTGTTGGATCGGCTGGTTGTGATTATGGGTGGGCGCGTGGCTGAAGAGATCGTTTTTGGCGATGTTACAAACGGCGCCAGCGGCGATATTCGCATGGCGACCAGCCTGGCGCGCAAGATGATCTGCGAATGGGGGATGAGCGAGCGGCTGGGGATGGTCGAATATGGCGAGCACGAAGATTACGTTTTCCTGGGACGAGATATTTCAAGAGCTCGCGCTTACAGCGAAGCGACCGCGCAGGAGATCGATCGCGAGGTCAAGCGCCTGTGCGACGATGCGTATCAACGCGCGATGAGAGTTCTGACCCAGCGGAAGGACGTACTGATTGCAATCGCCAAGGCCTTGCTCGAGTACGAGACGCTGGATGGAAACCAGATCCGCGAGATCATCAACAACGGCCGGCTGATCAATCCGCCGCCTCCGATTGCTCCACAGAAGAAAGAGGAGCAACCAGAACCAGCAAAAGCGGAGCAACCTGTTGGCGGTCTGACCGAGGCCCCGATTTAGGCCCCGGAAGCTTTCGGGGCTGTTTACCGTCAACAGTCTACCGTCGACCGTCTTCCGTTGGGCGCTGGGTATGCGGGCTGCACGATTGCCGGGCGCCCGCGCTCGGGAACGGCACGAAAGAGTTACATTGAGGCGGATATTTTCGCAGCGTTCCTATCTAACGGTGGACAGTCGACGGAAGACAGTCGACGGTTAATCGCGCGCTGAAAGCGCGCGACTTGAACCCTCAACTACTGAAATAGTCACCATGACCAAAATTGGAATTAACGGCTTTGGAAGGATCGG
Organism: Chthoniobacterales bacterium; assembly: GCA_051984705.1. Lineage (GTDB taxonomy): Bacteria > Verrucomicrobiota > Verrucomicrobiia > Chthoniobacterales > JAFAMB01 > JBKPBY01. The sequence continues at coordinate 2,502 of JBPYFC010000049.1, forward strand.
CCGCCTGGTATTCCGGGCCCTCGTTGAACAGGGATTGCTCGGCAAAGAATTCGATGTTGTCGCTCTGAACGATATCGTCCCAGCCGATAACCTGGCCTATCTGTTGCGATACGATTCGACTCAAGGCCGGTTCCAGGGAGAAGTTTACAGCGAAAAGTCAAAGCCCGATTTGGACGCGGACGATACGCTGGTAGTCAACGGTCATCGAATTAAATGCCTCGCTGTCACTCAGGGGCCAGCAGCTCTACCTTGGGAGGAATTGGGTTGCGAAATCGTTATTGAATCGACTGGACTTTTTACCGCGGCCGAAAAAGCGAAAGGGCATTTGGTCGCAGGCGCTAAGAAGGTTATTATTTCCGCTCCCGCCAAGGGTGAGGACATCACGATCGTGATGGGTGTAAACCACGAAAAATACGATCGGTCTCAGCATAACATCATTTCAAACGCCAGCTGTACCACCAATTGCCTTGCCCCTGTTGTTCACGTTTTGTTGAAAGAAGGGATCGGCGTTGAAGAAGGGCTGATGACCACGATACACAGTTACACTGCTACCCAGAAAACGGTGGATGGGCCATCAAAGAAGGATTGGAAAGGAGGGCGCTCTGCGGCCATCAACATTATTCCTTCGACCACTGGAGCGGCCAAGGCGGTCGGCCTCGCTATTCCGGAAGTGAAAGGGAAACTTACCGGCATGTCGTTTCGCGTACCAACCCCGACAGTCTCCGTCGTCGATCTAACTGTGCGCACGGTCAAAGAGACCAGTTACAAAGAAATTTGCGCCAAGATGAAAGCGGCCAGCGAGACCTATCTAAAGGGAATCCTGGCCTACACAGAGGATGAAGTTGTTTCGACCGATTTTATTCACGATCCGCGTTCCAGCATTTTCGATGCGGGAGCCGGGATCGAGTTAAATAAGCGCTTCTTTAAATTGGTAAGTTGGTACGACAATGAATGGGGTTACTCCTACCGTTGCGTCGACTTGCTGAAATACATCATTTAACTCTCGTCTGTAGCGCCGCAGGGCCTGCGCCCTATATCCGCTACGAAAGAGAACGCAGCTTATGACTAAGTTATCGGTTCGCGATCTGGACGTGAAAGGCCGGCGAGTCTTGACCCGGGTTGACTTCAACGTGCCGACTGAACAAGTCGATGGGAAAATACGGATAACCGACGATACCCGAATCAGGGAAAGCCTGCCGACGATAGAGCTGTTGCGGAGTAAAGGCGCGAAAGTAATTCTACTGGCGCATTTCGGCAGGCCGAAGGGAAAGCCCGATCCAAAATATTCGTTAAAGCCGGTAGCCGATCATCTCGCGCAGATGATCCCGCCGCCGGTCGAGTTTTCTCCGGAAGTCGTTGGCCCGAACGTGGAAGCGGCGTCCCGGGCGCTTCCAGAGGGAGGAGTTCTTCTGGTTGAGAACGTTCGTTATTTTAAGGAAGAAGAAGCGAACGATCCCGGGTTTGCGGAGCGCCTTGCCAGGTTAGGGGACATTTACGTTAACGATGCGTTCGGGGCGGCCCATCGGGCGCACGCCAGCACGGCCGGTGTGGCGCAATTTTTGCCACAGGCGGCAATGGGTCTTCTGATGGAGCGCGAGTTGCAGTACCTCAGAGACGAGCTGGCGGACCCGGCACCTCCATTCTTGGTGCTGCTGGGCGGGGCCAAGGTTTC
>JBPYFC010000050.1:0-4038 GCA_051984705.1 Chthoniobacterales bacterium
GCCTCATCCGATATTCCGATTTCGGCGCAAACCTCTACGGCCTTGCGTTGGTTACGACCAAGAAGTTCGCAGACGAAAACCCGAATACAGTGCGCGGTGTCGTCAGCGCCTTGAACCACGGTACCAAGGATGCGATCGCGGCACCCGAAGACGCACTTGTGCTTATGAAGAAGTACGACCCGATCATGAATGTCGATATCGAGCGCGTGAGGCTAGAAATTGCCCTCGGTCACACCAACACCGCTCATACGGCTGCCCACGGCCTCAGCTCCGTTACGCCCGAGCGGCTGAAGAAGACGATCGACAGCATCGTGACCGCGTACAAGCTGCAGGTGAGCCCGTCGCCGGCGATGGTCTATACCGAGGCCTTTCTGCCGCCGGCTACCGAACGGATGCCTCCGAAATCGGCCAAGTGACTGGAGTTTCCTGTGGTGCCCTGCCTGGCCCGGTGACGAGCGGTTCCGCTCCCGGCAGGTGCGCCGAAACTTCGCACACCTCAAAACCGTCAACGACGCTTAATACGGTTGCCGGTTTGTCGCGTCGATACCGACACCGATGAATGGCTGCTGTAATCAGATAGGCAAGCCCAGGGAAGGATCGACTTCATCGCGCGACTTCAGCACCTGCCTTAAGACCCGCAAAAAGTTGCCGCCAAGGATTTTTGTGATTTCGTTTTCGCGAAATTGCCGTTTCAAAAGATGATCGGTGATATTGATGAGATCGTCCTCGTTCTCGAAATGGGGAATCAACTTGTTTTGACCGACGCCGAAAATCTCATCCTCCGGGTACAAGGGGCCATCGTCCTTGACGAAATCCAGTCCCAGCCCTACGTGATCGATGCCGACCAGTTCGGCGATGTGGACGATGTGATCCACGAGCTTATCGAGCGTCGGCTCCGCTGCGACCATCGTCGCAATTGCATTGACACCGAGAACCCCACCCGATTTGGCCAGTGCCTTGATCTGCTCGTCATCGACCGTGCGAAAGTGGTGGTGCAGTTTTTTGCAGTTGGAGTGACTGCAACAAACCGGCCCCGAGGCAACAGCCAAGACATCGAACCAGCCGGCCCGCGAAATATGCGCAAGATCGATAATCATCCCGAGCCGTTCCATTTCGCTCACGACGGCTCGGCCGAATTGAGAGAGCCCTCCGCCGGTCTGTTCTTCCTTAACGCCATCGGCGAGTTCGTTTCGCAGATTCCAAGTGATCTGCATTGCTCTGAGACCCAGGCAGTAGAAATTTCGGAGATTTTCGATGCGGCTCTCGAGCGGTCTACCGCCCTCGAAGCTGAGCAGGAAATGGACGGTTTCAGGTGTGGGAGCGGAGGGAACATCTTCGCGGTGCAAAATCAATTTCATCTGACCCCGCGACGCCGCAATCTCCTCACGCAAGGCATCGATGTTCTCGAGCGCCGACTTTAGATACTGATACGTTCCGCGAACATGCGTCAGGCTATCGCCACAAATTGCATAGAAGGTCGTGGAAATATTCGCCCGTTTCAAGCGCGGCACCGTGACGTTTAGAACCGGGTGCTGCCTTCCCTGTTTTTCCAGGTGAAACTTTTCAAATACATCGCGATGACCTTCGACGATGATGGACTCCTTGTGGATTTTTTCAGCCTCGGGACTGGTCATCCAGTGTTCCTCTGAACTGGGTGGTGAACTTACGCCAAAAGATAACGCGTGATGTGCCTGGAGCAGTGGAGAAGAATTTCGAGGTGCGTGGAACACGAACCGAGCGGATCTTCGGGCCCATGTCGCTTCTTTTTCGGAGTGCACAGTCGCGTAGAGTATGCCGCCCCCCAACACGGCAGACAACCCAGAATGAAAAAAGAGTAGAGCTAGACGTAACAAGCTGATCCTTGCGGTACGTATTAAACAGGAGACCATCATGCTGCGACTTCCAGGTCACAATCGTTATGACCACGTCAATATCAACAACAGAAAGGATTACAGCTGGCCGGATGGCAAACGGCTAGCCATGTATATCGCCTGCAACGTCGAACATTTTGCGTTCGGAACCGGTTTGGGCGCTGATCCCGCCCATCGCCCCGGGCAAAATACACGCAACTATGCTTGGCGCGACTACGGCAACCGCATCGGCCAGTGGCGCCTGTTCGAACTTCTCGACGAACTGAAGTTGCCTGCGTCCATCCTTCTGAACAGTATCGTCTGCCATTATTATCCGGACATCATCGAGAAAATCAAAGAGCGGGGCGATGATGTCATTTGTCATGGCCGCACGACGGCGGAAATCCATACGCCCTTTTGGGAGCAGGACGAAGAGCGCGTTGTGAGCGAATGCACTGATATCATCGCACAACACCTCGGGCGGAGGCCCACCGGCTGGATGGGTCCTGCTGCGCTGGAATCGAACGTCACGCCCGACCTCCTGAAAGAAGCCGGGTATACCCACCTACTCGACTGGCCGCTGGACGACCAGCCGATCTGGTTCCGCACGCGATCGGGACCGTTGCTGTCCGTACCCTATCCAGTGGAGCTGAATGATTTTGGGACGCTGCTCGCGCGCGACCACACGGGTCGTGAATATGCGGACATGATCGTCGACCAGTTTGAAGAAATGCTCAAGCAATCCGAGCGACATCCGTTGGTCTGTTCAGTCTCGCTGCACGGATTCGTGGTCGGGCAGCCGTTTCGGCTGAGGCCGTTGCGGCAGGCCATCACGCATTGCGTACAGCACCCGCTGAAGGATCGGGTCTGGTCCACAACAGCCGGAGATATTGCAAGTTATTGCTTTTCGCTTCCGCCCGGCACAATCCCCGGCGGCTAGGAGGGGGCAGAGACCGTTTGAAGATTCCGCCGATTGGGCGTGCCTACGACGAAGCCCTCGGCCGGAGACCTATATCCAATACAAGATGCCTCTAAAGCGACTTGTCCGCTATATTGATCGGATGCGGCTGCCGAACGTGGATCACTTTGAAATCATCAAATACGCGTTCTCATGATTATCGTCGCGGGGTTTGAGTTAGCGAGATGTAACGCAGTCTCTGATGCGTAATTTTCTGAATTGCCGGCCCCAACTGGCCAATTGTTCGGGCCGGTCTCTGCTCCGCAGTTTCCAATCTCCAAGTCCGGATGTCAGAGACCCGGTTCGACATCGCATGAGACCGGTTCGAATCCCCGAGTTCTCGTTGAGGAAAACGAATATCAGCCGCTGGTGCTCGTCTGTATAGCCAGATGCCGCTGCGCCCGGTTTTCGATCGGATCGAACACCAAGCGCTCGACCCCGATGACCAGAATGATCAGCGTGACAATGACGGCGAACACGAGAGGCGTATCCAAGCTTTGACTCGCGATATTGAGAAGATGACCAAGCCCGACTTCCGCTCCAAAAAGCTCGGATATCAACGCGACCTTCCAGGCAACTCCGTAGGACATGCGAACCGCCGAGAAGATAAATGGAAAAAGCAACGGCAGAGTGATGTGGTAAAGAATGCTCCAACGGCCCTTAGTGAAAGAGCGCGCCATTTCGAGCGTCTCGGCATCGAGCGACTTGACCCCTTCCCAAAGATTGATCATGGCGAACGGCAGAAGAATTGCGACCTCGACAAAGAGCACGCTCACAGTGTTCACGCCAAACCAGATCACGGCCAGTATCGCCCAACCCAGAGAGGGAAATGCATTCAGAATCGGTATGATCCGATTTGCGACCAGCAGGCGCAGTGGCGAGAGATACCATCCCGCGCAGACGATCACGCCCGCGATTCCGAGGCTGAGCGCAACCGAAATCACCACCCGAAGGAAGGAGGTGTAGGTGTCCCACATATATCGTGGTGAATAGAACAGCTCTCCGGTAATGCGAAGGACATCCACCGGGTTGGGTATGATGAACTCGGGCACGAATTTGGAATAGACGTACCAGGCTAATAGGGCCAAGGCGACAAAGCCGTCGGCGACCAGCCGCTGCACCGCCGCTCCGCGCCAGCCGCTCGCTCGGTCCATCAGCTTCGCCGCATCTTCGCGGGATGCATTGTCCGGCTCCGCCACGCGAGGCAATTTTTGCACAGGGTCGCCGAAC
>JBPYFC010000051.1:0-12785 GCA_051984705.1 Chthoniobacterales bacterium
GGTGTTCATCCAGGATGCTGGAGTAAAAGACCGGCATATTCCAGCCTCCAAAGGCGACCATTTTTGCGCCCAGCTTCAGGTGCTCTTCCAGTAAAGGGGTCTGCTTCAGTGGTGGACTGGGTGCCTCGCTCACAATCGATCGACCATAGGCGAGAACGTTAAGGATTAAAGCGGAAAGAGTGTTAGCAACGGACGATGCGGTCTGGTTCAGCGGTGGTCTTGCGTTGCTGGCAATGTTGGCAATGACGGCGATGACGGCGGTAGGGCCGAGATTTATCTCGGCCTCGTGCGCGTAGCATCCCCACAACCTATTTCCGATGACGGCGTTGTCGGCGATCACGGGCGATGTCGGCGTTGCTTACACCCACACTCACACTCGCTTCTCGAAGAACAAGATCGCTTTCTGGCCCTCGATCTGGTTAAGCTGGTGCTGTTCATGACATTATGAGCAGCACACATATTGGGAAAATCGAAGGGATCGGCCCGGCCCACAGCGCTAAACTCCAAGAAATTGGCATCAAAACTGTCGAGGCGCTTCTGGAAAAAGGCGCGACGCCGCATGGACGACAAGAACTGGCCAACAAGCTTGGGGTTGGACACCATCATTTACTGAAATGGGTGAACCAGGCGGACCTGTTACGAATCAACGGGGTTGGCCGTCAGTACGCTGAGTTGTTGCAAGCATGTGGCGTCGATTCCGTTCTCGAGCTAAGTCAACGCAATGCGGAGCACCTTCACGCAAAGGTGGTTGAGATAAACAATATTCATCATCACGTGAAAGAGCCTCCGACTGCCACCCACATCAAACATTGGATCGAGGAAGCGAAGCTGTTGCCGAGAGTCGTTAGCTACTGAGGTTCCGCGTTCCGGGTTCCGCGTTCCGGCTGCGCGTTAGCTCGACACTAACAAAAGGCTGCTGAGACAGCCTCCGGAGCGCTGCGCTCCAGCGCCGCTTGACCCGCCGACCTCGGTAACACATCTTCCCCGATGCAGAAAACTGAAGTCGCCGGTGGTGCGGCTGATTCGTTCGTAAATCGTCATGTAGGTCCCGATGCAAAGGATCTACGCGAGATGCTGGCGATCATCGGGTATGAATCGCTAGATGCTCTGGCTGGGGCCGCAGTGCCCGAGAAGATTCGCTTCCGGCGAAAATTGAATCTGCCTGAACCGCAGACCGAATTTGAAGTGTTGCGGCGGCTGCGAACAAGTGCTGCAAAGAATGTTGTCGCAAAATCCTACATCGGACTCGGTTATCATGGATGCATTACACCGCCTCCGATTCAGCGAAATATTCTAGAAAACCCCAATTGGTACACATCATACACTCCCTACCAGGCGGAAATCGCCCAGGGACGGCTCGAGGCATTACTCAATTTCCAGACAATGATCGCCGATTTAACCCGTCTGGAGATCGCGAATGCGTCCCTTTTAGACGAAGGGACAGCGGCCGCCGAAGCGATGTCGATGGCATTCGCGGTTCGGAAAGACTCAGACACGCGACGGTTCTTTGTATCCGATGGCTGTCATCCTCAAACAATCGCAGTAGTTGAGACCAGGGCTAAACCTCTCGGTATTGAAATTGTCGTTGGCAACGATGAAGTGTGGGGCTTTAACGATCGTGTTTTCGGCGCGCTCCTGCAATATCCGACAACCGATGGAAGAATCTGCGATCACGAACCTTTCATTCGCCGACTGAACGAACAAGGCGCTCTGGCGATAGTAGCTGCGGATTTGCTGAGCCTTACATTACTTGTTCCACCGGGTGAATTTGGCGCTGATATCTGCGTCGGATCGTCGCAACGATTTGGTGTCCCGGTAGGCTTTGGTGGACCGCATGCTGCGTTTATCGCAACGCGCGATCAATACAAGAGGCATTTGCCCGGGCGATTAATTGGCGTTTCAAAAGATGCGGCAGGCCGCCCGGCATACCGTCTGGCGCTGCAGACACGGGAACAGCATATTCGCCGCGACAAAGCCACCAGCAATATCTGCACAGCTCAAGTGTTACTTGCCGTGCTTGCTGCCAGCTACGCAGTCTATCATGGACCGAGCGGACTGAAACAAATCGCCGAAAGGATCAGACAACGGACCGGTGTTCTCGCCGTGGCACTGCAGCAACTTGGATACGGAATCTCAAGAGGACCAAGATTTGATACCTTGAGATTCGATCCAGGCAAAGACCGCGATGCGATCCTTGCGCGCGCGCAGGAGCGTTTAATTAATTTTCGGCTCTATCGGGATGGAACAATCGGCGTTGCGCTCGATGAGACCGTTTCCGATGGCGACCTTCAGGAGTTGATCGAGGTAGTCGCCGGTGACCGATCAGCGACCGTGTCCGCGGTTTCGGGCGCTGGCATAGAGCAGCTGCCGGACAAATTTGTGCGCCGATCGGACTATTTGCGGCACCCAGTCTTTAACACGCATCATTCCGAAACCGAATTGATGCGCTATCTGCATCGTTTGGAATCGAGGGATTTGTCGTTGACCACCTCAATGATACCTCTCGGCTCTTGCACAATGAAACTGAACGCAGCCGCCGAAATGTTTCCGGTTACTTGGCCTGAGTTTGGCCAAATTCATCCCTTTGCTCCGGAGTGGCAGACGGTGGGATATCGCGAAATGATCGCGGAGCTCGAGAGCTGGCTGGCCGAGATGACCGGGTTTGCAGCGATTACGGTCCAGCCGAATGCAGGATCACAAGGCGAATACGCAGGCCTGCTCGCAATTCACGAGTTCCATCGGAAGAACGGTCAAGCGCAGCGCAATGTTTGCCTGATTCCAACCTCTGCGCACGGCACTAATCCCGCTTCTGCTGCGATGGCTGGATTCCGTGTTCTAGCTGTCCAGTGTGATAGTGATGGAAATATTGATGTTAGCGACCTTCGCAAGAAGACAGAGGAACACGCCGAAGCGCTAGCGGTTCTAATGGTAACCTATCCCTCGACCCACGGCGTCTTTGAAGAAGGTATAGTCGAGATCTGCGACATTGTGCATCGAGCCGGCGGCCAAGTTTACATGGACGGAGCGAATATGAACGCACAGCTGGGTCTGTGCCGGCCTGCCGATTTTGGCGCCGATGTTTGCCATCTGAACTTGCACAAAACTTTCTGTATCCCGCACGGTGGTGGCGGCCCCGGAGTCGGCCCAATCGGAGTTAAGGCCCATCTGGTAGATTTCTTGCCGTCGCATCCGCTTGTCGATCTCAAGAGAAAATTCGGGATTGGGCCGATCAGCGCTGCACCTTACGGAAGCGCCAGTATCCTGCCAATCTCCTGGACCTATATCAGTATGATGGGTGCGGACGGACTAACTCACGCGACAGAGGTAGCGATCGCAAACGCGAACTACATTGCGGCTCGATTATCAAAGTATTATCCCGTGCTGTTCAAAGGGAAAAACGGTCTTGTAGCTCACGAGTGCATCATTGACCTGCGCCAGTTTAAGAAATCTGCTGGCGTCGAAGTAGAAGATGTCGCGAAGCGTTTGATCGACTACGGCTACCACGCGCCAACCATGTCGTGGCCCGTCCCTGGTACGATGATGATTGAACCGACGGAAAGCGAGTCCAAAGCCGAGTTGGATCGCTTCTGCGATGCGATGATTTCAATCTACGGGGAGATTCGAGCAATCGAAACCGGGGAAGCGGATCGCGAAGACAATGTCCTGAAAAGATCTCCGCATACAGCGCAGGATCTGCTATCGGACAATTGGGATCGCAGTTATTCGCGTGAATCGGCCGCCTATCCCGCGCCCTGGACCCGAGAACACAAATTCTGGCCCGCCGTCGGTCGAATCAACAACGTATATGGCGATAGGAATCTCTTTTGTACTTGTGTACCGGTTGAGGAGATGGGGTGAGGATTCGATCATTATCATCGTTCTGGCCGCGTTCTAGGGCGGCAGGCCCCTGCCGCCAGGACTCAGAGCGAGCGACTGCTATGCAGTGCCCTTGCGGCCCTTATATGAGGACGAGAACGAGTTCGAAGACGAGGACGATAAAGTTGGCGCAATGAACATCATCGATCGTTACGTTAGTCGTCAGATCCTGAGCACCGTCGGTTGGGCGATCGGGTTGCTCACCTTAATTCTAGTCCTCGGGAACGTCCTTAAAGACATGATTGGCCTGTTGCTGAGCCATCAGCTTCCCCTGAGTTACATACTTACTATCATCGGTTCTTTGCTGCCCTTTTCACTCACCTACTCAATTCCGTGGGGGGTGCTTGTTGCAGTGCTGCTCGTATTCGGCAAGCTCTCGTCGGATAACGAGCTGGTAGCGTTGCGGGCCAACGGCGTGAGTATTGTACGAATCTGTCTTCCGGTATTCGCGATCGCTATTTGTTTTCTCGCGGTCTGCCTGTGGATTAATCTCTATGAGGCTCCCCAGGCTGCAAACAAAGCCAAGTCCGCCGTTCTCAATCTGGCGACAAATAACCCTCTTGCCCTGTTTGGCAGCGATGAAACAATCTCGGATTTTCCCGGCCGAAGAATTTATGTGGGCCGGAAAGAGGGTTCCAATTTGTACGACATCTATGTCTTCCAGTTAAATCCTCAGAACCTGCCGATCCGTATCACCTATGCAAAGACCGGGAGCCTGGAAGTCGATAAAAACAACGAGCAAATACTTTTGCATCTGTCGAACGCACAGTACGAAGAACGCGATGATATCACGCCCGACGATCTGAAGAGAATGCGTCACGGAATCACAATGCGGGAGGGCGATTTGCCGATTCCTTTGGAAGAATTGATAAATCGAGCCAAGAGCAGACAGCGCCCTAACGAACAGACGCTGGATCAACTGCGCAGCGCGCTCCATCAGGCGGACAATACGCAGGACATCGCGGTGCTCCGTACCGAAACCAGCAAACGCTTTTCTAATGCGATGGCGGTCTTCACGTTTGTACTTGTAGGCATTCCTCTGGCAGTTAGCGCACAGCGGAGGGAAACATCAATGGGAATTCTTTTGAGCCTGGTGATCGCATCCTCGTATTTCCTTATCTTCGTGCTCACGGACAACGTGAAGAATAAGCCGTGGCTGCATCCCGAGATCCTGATCTGGTTGCCGAACATCCTGTACCTGGCGGTTGGCAGCATTTTGTTCTTTCGGCTGGCGAGACGGTAGAACGCGAGTCCCGCGCGTTCTTGAGATTGATGCTCAACAACAAGTTTACCAAACGCGACTGAGACATTGCTGGCGACACCCGAGCGCTCGTATAGTTGGCCCATGGCTACTTTGACTTCAACGAAAGCCTGTAGAGCCTGCACCTATTGGCAAAAAACTGGTGCGGACCATGGCGAATGCCGGCGCCACGCCCCACAGACCATCGTCTTCAAAGTCGATAAAGACATGAAGTTCGAATCGCATTTCCCTGTGACGAAGGGAGAAGACTGGTGCGGCGACTACTCGGAAAAATAACAGATCTATTATTCTTCGTGTGACCCGCGGTAATTCTTTTCGCCCGCGGTGACACGCACAGTCAGCCGGTTTTCTTTAGGCGGCAGCGGACAGGTCGCGAACGGAGTAAAGGCGCAAGGCGGATTTACCGCCCGATTGAAATCGAGCACAACCTTTCCATCCTTGGGCAGGTCGGAATACAAGAACCGCGCAGCGCCGTAAGTTTCTTTTCCGCTAGTCTCGTCTGAAAAGATAAAGAAAAGCGAGTCCGGTGATTCTTGAACCGGGACTAACTCGAATGTCTTTCCATTCCGATCGAAGACAGCTTTGCCCGGTGATTTTTCGTTTTCAGCTGTTCCAATAATGGATGCGATCCTGATTTCATGTGGAGGGTCAAACGGCACCCATTTAGCTTCAATGCGCCACGCCGGATCGATTGGAAAATAATCTAACCCGAGAAAACCGGTCCGAGCGGCAGCTGCCGAGTCTTTGACGCGCAATCCTTTGCGATCTGCTCGACTGATTAAGTTCACACGTGTCGTGCCGTATGAAATAACGGTTGGCTTGTCATCCGAATCGTCGATCAGGACAGTGGCGAGCTCCGCTTTGCCATCGATCAACGCATTGGAATCAGGTTGTAACTCAACGCTGACCCTCCCATCGCTCGTCCAGGTTATCGTACCTAAATGGGCAGGCGCATTTGCCAGGACAATGTCGTTGTCCGCTGCGCTTCCGACGGCGTTGGCGCCTTGTTTGAGCCAATGAAGTCCGACCAGGCTAAGCCAACCATCGGGGGCAGTTAATCGAGCGAGCCGCCCTGAGCGCCACTTTTCAATCTCCACTGTATAGTCGTCTGCGTCTGCAAGAGAACTGCTCAACATTTGCAGCAAAATAACGAGGTAAGACAGCTTCAAGAGACGCATAACTGAAGCTGTAAAGGCAGGAATCATACAACTCAAGTGAGAGTCTCTGCCCTATATCGCATACCTCCCATAGGTCCTATTTTCCATTCCACTTGCGAATCGTTCTCAATAGGCTACACTCCCGCGTGTTTCATCCGCGATTCGACCAGATCTTGGGACGATTGTCGCAACGCTTCTTCCGTGAAACAGACTCGATTCTCGATCTCAGAGGAGCTGCGCTGACCCGGCAGCATCCGGGCCGCTGCATCCAATGCTATTTTAAGCTTTATGGCATCGCAGATCCGGGCTCCGAGAGTTTGCTGAATCCGCTGAAAGTCTGGATTGAATCGAACATCGAGGTGATTGCGAAAGACGGGCGCGAACAAATTCTGGAACAGTTGCCGCTTCGACTGGACGCTCCCGACCTGGAAGCTTATTGTCAGGAGGTCATTCATGAGTTTCGAACGAACAGAGTGTATCATGCACAAAATCTCACCTTGGAGTTTCGCTACAAGGAAGCAGCCTGAGCTCCCGACGCGGAAGCCCTCCAAGGTACAACCGGATACGCTCTTTCAAGAGGCGCTCGGCTACTTGAAAGCCGGCGGATTTCGTGTCACCAAGCCGCGCGAGGTTATAGTCCGGGCCGCTATTTCTTTTGCTGATCCGTTTAACGCCGAAGATCTACTAGGCAAAGCGCGAGAACTAGATCGCCTGATTTCTTTGGCTACGGTCTATCGGACTTTGCCGATGTTGTTGGATAGCCATCTCATCCGCGAAGTAGAGCTCAACCGCGAGCATCGGTACTACGAAGTCAATCGAGAACAGTCTCCAGCAGCGTTTCACATAGTCTGCACCGACTGCAATCAGGTCTTTCAGGTTCAGGACGATTGCATCACACTCCGCGAACGTTTTCTCGCCAACAGCATGGGGTTCAAGCCGACAAAGCTCAACGTCCGCATCGAAGCGACCTGCCTCGACCTGCACGAAAAACGCACCTGCCCGCGGCGCCCAAATTAACTGCGGCGTAGACTCGCATTTGGTTCATTTTAGGGGGCTGTTTCTTTTGTTGGGATAGGACCAATAGGACCAATGGGACCAATTGGACGTATGGGAGACAAAAAGCAGCCGCATCTTTCAATGCGGCCGTTCGAGCAGTATTCTTTATGTGGTCTGATCGTCAGGTCATCGCTTCTTGCGGGATATCGATCGGCTTCTCTTTCTTGCCGAGTGCTCTGCGAAGTTTCGCCAAAGCGATGTTTTGCAACTGACGAATTCGTTCGCGCGTCACACCGAACTTTTTGCCGACTTCCTCAAGCGTCTTCGGTTTGCCGCCATCCAATCCGAACCGTTGGAAAATAATCTTTCGCTCTCGGTCATCAAGCACCTCTAGAAGCTCGCTAACCTCGTCACGAAGGTTCTTGTCTCGCAGCAATTCAAACGGCGTCTGCGCATCCTCGTCGCCGACGATTTCGCCGAACTCGGTCGAATCATCGTCGCTGATCGGAGCGTCCAACGAAGCAGGACGGATCGAAACCGTCTTGAGCTGGGAAACTTTCCCGCTCGATATACCAATCTCTTCCGCCAGTTCTTCGTCAGTCGGCTCTCTCCCGAGCTCTTCGCTCATCTGGAGCGACACACGCCGCATTTTGGAAATCTTGTCGACAAGATGGACCGGCAACCGGATCGTTTTGCTCTGGTTTGCCAAAGCGCGCTTGATCGATTGCTTAATCCACCATGCAGCGTAAGTGCTCAGTTTTCCGCCTTTTGCCGGATCAAAGCGCTCCACTGCCTTCATCAAACCGATATTTCCTTCGGAAATTAGGTCGAGGAGGGGAAGTCCCAAATTCGCGTAATCATGGGCGATTTTCACGACCAAACGAAGGTTCGCCTTAATCATCAGAGCGCGAGCCTCTCGATCGCCTTTCTTAATACGCGCGGCCAGCTCAATCTCCTCTTGGGGAGTGAGCAGCGGGATCTGTCCGATCTCTCTCAGATAAATCTTGATGCCCGTATCTGAATCTTCACCAGCCATACTAGAGTAATCTTATTAACTGTTCAGCAGCCAACCTGGGTGGCCTTTCAGCCCACCCTATTTGCGAGCGGTTAGGGAACAAAATTGTTAACCACCCTAACAATCTGAACTTCGACAGCGTGATCCGTTCAAACGTTCAATGGTTTTTGCCATTTCTTACCACCCTCACTTGCAATCCGGTCGGACATTCTGATTGCAAGATTCCGGCGATCACGAATTCGGCTTTCGGCCCTTAATGCTTCTATACTATAATATCCTATACGTATCCTGAAGCCCAAATATTCCTGAAAAGTTGCTCGAATACAGACTTTTTGGATCGAAAGGGCGCCTATTAAAGCGGATTTCCGCTTAAGAGTCAAGCCTTGTATTAAGATTTCTTATAGTTTGCCGGATTTAGGCATTTCATCAGAATGCGAAGCCGGCATCGAGAATTCCGGCCCCGAAGCAGGCGCGTCCGGCCACCGGCTGGTCACCGTCTTAAGCCGAGTATAAAAGCGAACCCCTTCCGATCCATGGACGTAATGATCGCCGAAGATAGAGCGTTTCCAGCCGCCGAACGAGTGGAACGCCATCGGGACCGGAATCGGCACATTAATTCCTACCATCCCTATTTTGACGCGATCGGTAAACAGATTGGCTGCCGAGCCGTCGCGCGTAAAAATTGCGGTTCCATTACCATACTCATGCTCATTGACGAGCCTGATGGCTTCCTGCAACGAGCGGACCCGCACGACTGAAAGGACCGGGCCGAAGATTTCTTCGCGGTATATCCGCATCTCCGGTTGAACATGGTCGAACAAGCATCCGCCGAGGAAGAAGCCATCGCTAGTGTCGGAGAAGTTGCGGCCGTCGATCACCAGATCGGCTCCTTCGGTAACGCCGATATCAACGTAGGATTTCACCCGGTCAAGATGCGCTCGCGTAACCAATGGCCCCATTTCACTTCCTGGCTTGTTTGAAGCGCCGATCTTCAGATTCCTGACTCGCGGCTTGAGTTCATCGATCAGCCGATTCGCGTTCTCTTCACCGACGGCAATGGCCACTGAGATCGCCATGCAACGCTCCCCGGCCGATCCGTAGGCTGCGCCGATGAGGGCATCAGCGGCTTGCCCAAGGTCCGCGTCGGGCAGAACGACCATATGGTTCTTAGCGCCTCCTAAAGCTTGAACCCGTTTTCCTGCGCCGGTCGCCTGTCGATAGAACGATTCCGCCACCGGCGTTGATCCAACAAAACTAATAGCCTGAACCGTCGGATGCTGCAGCAAAGCGTCGACTGCAATCTTGTCACCGTGAACAACGTTGAAAACTCCATCCGGCAGGCCAGCTTCCTTTAAGAGCGCAGCCAGCTCTATGCTCGCGCTCGGGTCTCGCTCACTTGGCTTCAAAACGAACGTGTTACCGCACGCTAATGCTATCGGGAACATCCAAAGTGGCACCATCGCTGGGAAATTGAACGGTGTAATCCCGGCAACAACACCTAACGGCTGGCGGAAAGAGAAACTGTCAACATCCGAGCCGACCTGGGCCGAGTATTCGCCCTTTAAGAGCTGTGGAATACCGCAGGCGAATTCAACAACTTCCATGCCCCGCACGACCTCTCCGCGGGCGTCGGAAAGCACTTTGCCATGCTCTGAGGCTACGATCTCTGCCAGATAATCGAGACGTTGCTCAATCAACTCGCGAAAACGGAACAGGATACGTGCCCGGCGCACGATGGACATCGAAGACCAGGCCGGGAATGCATCGGCTGCAGCCGAAACGGCGAGATCCACTTCTTCTTTTCCCGCAAAAGCTACGCGTCCGGAGAGAGATCCTTTGGAAGGGTTAAAAACTTCTCCTCTCCGCGCTGGCGAGCCCCCGTAGAGTTTGCCGTTAATAAAATGAAATATATTTGCCGACCCATCGGCCGGCGCGACTCGTTCGAATGGCGAAGGGTTCATTGGTAGGAGCTAAAAGCTAAGCCGATTATCTAGATTTTTCTTCTAAGAAATATTTGGAGAGCCGGCCGCAGAGGCGAGATACTCACCGAGGCGCCGTCTTCCTAACCCTGAAACACCGCCTCGTACAGCGCGGCGATTTCCGGAGCCGTCGGCACCCGAGGATTATTTGCTGGCGAGCCTGATGCGATGGCCTGTTCAACCATCAACGGTATGCTATCCATCCAGGCCTTACGATCGATACCGTACTCTTTCGGCGTCGGGACTTGAAGCTTCCGGTTCAGCGCTCTCAAATCGCTGACAAGCGTCTCGCTAGCGGCCTCATCCTCGGTCTCGGTCGGTACAATTTCCATGGTACGCGCACAATCGGCATACCGGCGCATAGCCGAGCCAACAGAGAACTCGGTAACAGCCGGCAACAACACGGCGTTGGATAATCCGTGAGGCACATGGAAACGTGCGCCGATTGGTCTGCTCATGCCGTGGACCAACGCGACGCTCGAGTTCGAAAAAGCCAATCCTGCCTGTGTCGCAGCTAGCATCATCGCTTCGCGCGCCGCTCGATCCTGGGGATGGAAACAGGCTGTCTCGATGTTTTTCCTGATCGTGCGCATAGCCGTCAACGCGAGCATGTCTGAGAACGGATTCGCTCGCCGGCTGACATATGCCTCGATTGCGTGAGTCAACGAATCGATTCCTGTATCGGCTGTAAGCCGCATTGGCTTTGTCAGGGTTAGCTCAAAATCCACTAGCGCCGCGGTCGGCAAATATGCCAGCCCGATGCAGAGCATTTTTTCTCCGGTCTCATCGTCTGTAACAATGGTGAACCGGGTCGATTCGGATCCGGTACCGGCAGTTGTCGGAATCGCGACGATCGGCAGACCAGGAACGCTCTGATCATGCGGCGCCTTGTAGTCGCGCATCTTGCCTCCATGAACCGCGAGGACTGCAATCGCTTTCGCTGTGTCAATTGCGCTCCCGCCTCCGAGGCCGATCACGCAATCGTGCACATCCTGTTTGAGGAACTCTAGCCCGGCCAACACAGCGGCGACCGTCGGATCCGGAACAGTTTCCGAAAAAACTCGGACGCCTGCACCCAGCGTTTCTACAAGTCTATCGGCCAGCCCCTGCTTTCGCAGGAACGGGTCAGTGACGATCAACGGCTTTTTTAGCCCAAGCGTGCCTAGCACTTCATCTGCCTGAGCGAATACACCGCCGCCGATGCGTAAGATTCGGGGGAGAACAATTTGAGCCATAGAAAATCAGCGCCGGCAGTGCCACCAACGCCGACAGTGCCAACAACGAGGTTCCATTAATGGCATTGTCGGCGCTGTTGGCAATGTTGGCATTTCAATTGTTGGCACTCAATTCAGGTATCGAATTCTCTTGGCGATATCTGTGTTAACCGAATGATACGGCTGCGCCAGGTTTGCGGGAGCAAAAAGTGTGCGGCGAACGTGTTCCATGTCGTCCTCGCCAATCGCGCCGGTGAAGATCGGTAATAGATAGTCGACGCCCACGCGCGAGGGCTTCATCAACTTTGGATCATAGAAGGCGGGATGCATGCGCCGGCCATGAATCAGTCCCCATCGATCGCGGAACCGATTCGCATCATAACCGTCGACATAAAATCCTTGTCGGGAATTGTATTGAAGGACTGCGACCGTGTTGTTGCGACCTTCGACTAGAAGTTCAACCGCTTTAGCGCCAAGTTGCGCCCCATAAAAGCGATCGAACAAAATGGGTCTACCGCCTCTTTGAGTGTGGCCTACTTTTCTGGTAAAGATTGCTTCGCGCGCGGAGTGCCCCCGACGGTACCGCTGAAAATAGGTATCACCGATCAAATGGATAAATTTGTGCCGGATGGCTTCAGCCGCGCCGCTTAGAATGATGTTGCCTGCTGGATCCATGGTCTTGGTTTCGGCACCGAGTTCTCTACCTCGTTCATCGACCACGCCTTCTCCGCAAATGATAACAACGTGCTTCTGCTGATCGTAAATCTGTTTTACGCGTTCCACCAGGTGCTCGAGGTTCAGCGGGATCTCCGGCACTAAGACAATGTCAGGCCGGCCGTATGCAGAACCCAATGCAATATAGCCAGAATGGCGGCCCATCACTTCAATGATTGCAATCCGCCGGTGGCTTTCTGCAGTGGTACGAAGTCGTTCAACGCCGCTGGCCGACACGTAAACTGCTGTCGCGTAGCCGGGCGTTACATAGTTGATCATGTAATCGAGATCGAAAGCGATCTGG
The DNA here is from genome assembly GCA_051984705.1 of Chthoniobacterales bacterium. Lineage (GTDB taxonomy): Bacteria > Verrucomicrobiota > Verrucomicrobiia > Chthoniobacterales > JAFAMB01 > JBKPBY01. Next base: position 12,517 of record JBPYFC010000051.1, read on the forward strand.
GACTCTCGATGTTTGTAATGAAAACCGTGTTTCGCCTCCGGATCGGGAACATGAACCCATTCGTCAGGTTCGCTTGGATAGTTCATGCCCAGGTCGTTGTCGATTGTCTTGGGTGCCAGCACGGCAGGGAGGCGTTCCGCCAACGGTTGTAATCCGTTCAGCGTTCCGTCGCCGCCGACGCAGATGAGCCCTTCAATTCCCAGTCTCATCAATCGCTTAGCAACCAGATCCAGCTCTTCGCCTTTTTCCGGGTCTACAAAATCGCGGGA
>JBPYFC010000052.1:0-3407 GCA_051984705.1 Chthoniobacterales bacterium
TATCCGCAACCGGGTGTAACCATGTTGAGAACGAATTTCTCCTTGTTGAGCCATCGACTCCAACGCCCGAACTACCGTTGTTCCGACCGCAATCAGTCGGCTCCCGTTCTTTCGCACTCGACGGATCTTTTTAGAGGTCTCCTGGTTAATCCAATATTCTTCCTCGGATGCAATGTGCTGACGATCAAGCGCATCGTCGAGATAGGACGAAAGCCCTGAATGAAGTGTGACGCTGGCTGTTTCCACTCCCATGCGACGCAGTTCAAACAAAAGGCGCCACGAGAATGCCCGACCCGCGCTCGGCATTTCGCTGCCGCCAGGTCGATGGCCATACACATTCTGATAATAATTCAGGCCCCAGGGTGAAGAGAGATATCGATAACGAATCGGCTCGCCGAGTCGATAAAGCCGATCCAGGAAATCGGTACCTGATTTAGAAAACCTCAGGCGCCAAAGCGTCGGAATCCGAGCATCTTGTGATAGGACCGTTGCTGTAAGATCTAACCCGAAATCCAGTGACAGCCCCGGCATGATCCGATTCTCTTTCTCGGTTCCTTTGAGGAGCGCCATCCAATTGCCGTCTGGCAGCCGCTCGGCCAAGCGTACCTCAACATCGAGTTGCGGTCCGGACGCGATCAGAGCCGCAGGAAGCGTACGGCTCGAATTGAAAACCAGGAGATCTTTCGGCCGCAGAAATTCACTGAGGTGATCAAAGCGGCTATGTTTTGTCGCTCCTGTTTTCCGATCGAGAACTAACAGCCGTACCCGATCTCGTACCAGACCACGCCGCTCCGGAGGCCTGTCTGCATTCAACTCGGGAGGAAGGTGGAAGGAGTATGAGTGTGAGTGTGAGTCTGGGTCTGGGTCTGCGTCTGCGTCCTGTGAAAGAGCAGGGACCATTCTCGAGTATTCTGTCTCCGATTGATGCTCTTTGCTCATACTCTGCCCTCGCCCCGCCCTTGCACTCAATCATATCTTAGTTGCCCAGGGTGCGCCGGTCTCGGCACTGACTTCAGCAGCAGCAAGTTGCTGGCGCCAATCCGATTGCGCTTCGAAGCGTCGACCTCGGATATGAGCGCTGGTGTCGGATGCCAAAAATACGAAAATTTCGGTAACATTCGCCGGGTCTGCCCATGCAGTGGGATCTTCTTCCGGCTCGGCGTCCCGGTGCATCGCTGTATTCATGCTCCCAGGGTCGACCCAGTTAACCCGCACGGCTGTTTCCGCTAACTCCGACGCCCATGTTTGCGAGAGTCCTTCTAATCCGAATTTGCTGATCCCGTAAGCGCCCCAGCCTGGATACCCTGTCCGGCCGGCATCGCTGGTCACATTGATAATTGATCCACCGTCTTCAACCATCGCTCCCATGAGATTCTGAATCAGCAGGAAATGAGCGGTGAGAGTTACTTGAAGGACCTGTTGAAAATCTTCTGCCGGATAATCGAGCAGGTAAGGCATTGGAACAGGGCCAAGGATCGAAGCATTGTTAACTAAAACATCCAAACGCCCGTTGCATGCTTCCAATGTTATTGCCGCTACTCGTTCGACATCAGCGGTCGAGCCTAGATCTGCTTGAATAGCAGTAACTTGCGCTTCCGGCGCAATTCGGGCGATCTCCGATTTCAACTGCTGCAACGGTTCGAGGGTTCGAGCGACCAGAGCGAGGCCGCGAACACCCTCTTTGGCGTAGGCCAATGCGATTTCGCGCCCCAAACCTCGCGAAGCGCCAGTAACTAACGCGAATTTGTCAGCTAATAAATTCATAGGCTAAAGGGTTGGTAACGTAGGAATTGTTTTGCCGGGCTCAGGCGACCAGCCGATCGGATTAATCTGGGTGAGTCCGGTATTGATTTTGCTTTTCACCTGAACCCGGTTAATTTAAGAAGTCACTACTTGCTAAATCCACCGGCTGAATATGTCAAGTCAAGACTTGGAAAAAAGAAAACTGGAAGAGTTAGCTCCCCCGGATCGTTTGTTGTTCCTGCTCAAAATGCGGGGACCGCAGACCGCTTCTGAGCTCGGAACGCGCCTGCGAATCACCGCTGAGGCTGCTCGGCAGCAGTTGGCCCGACTTGAGAGTGAGAAGCTGGTTTCCTCTAAAACTGAAGTTCGCGGGGTAGGGCGTCCGGTTCAGGTTTATCGATTGGCGCCGGCGGCGCAAAAGCGGTTTCCGGATACCCATGCCGAGCTGACTGCGCAACTGATTGGAGAAATCAGGGATGTTTTAGGGGAACAATCCCTGGACAAGTTAATCAGGGCGCGAGAGATCGATACGCGCAAACGATACGCAGCTCTTTTAGCCTCGGAGCGGACACTGGCGAAAAAGGTGGCGCGCCTGGCTGAGATCAGGAACCGAGAGGGATACATGGCGACCTGGAGCCAGGAAGGAGATGGCTTTGTATTAGTGGAGAATCATTGTCCGATCTGTGCTGCAGCCACGGCGTGTCTCGGGTTTTGCAGTTCGGAACGATCTATTTTCCAGCACGTCCTCGGTAGAGACGTTCAGATCGAACGAATCGAACACTTGCTCGCCGGATCAACCCGCTGCGCCTACCGCATACAGCAGCGAAGAGGCTGAGATCCGGACTAGCACTAGCACTAACACTGACACCCACACTCATATGGCAGTAACTGTTTATGGCTGTAATCATGTCGTTATCGAAGTCGATGATATCGAAAAGGCGATCGCCTTTTATGAAGATGTCTTTAACTTGAAGAAGCTGGATGGTGGCGAAGGCGACGCCTTCTTCCAGCTCGGTGAACATCAGTTTCTTGCGATATTCAAAGTCGATGAGCTGAAGCCTGGTCGCTATCGGCACTTTGGTCTCATCGTACGCGACGAAGCGATGATTGCCGAGGTCCGGGAAAAAGTGACCAAGAAATATGGGCTAAAGTTGTTTCCACGGTTCCGCTGCGATTTTCGTGATCCCTGGGGCAACCGAATCCAGGTCGTTGATCTTCACGATGAATCCTTAGTCTGGCTCTTGCCATATCGGGAAGTGCAAACCACGGGAATAAAATTCTAAAGGAAAAAGGTTCGCGCGTAGGGCGCTGAGGAACGCGGAGGTTCTTCGAAATTTTGTCTTCCTCCGCGTTCCTCCGCGGTCTCTGCGCGAGATCCTTCTTACCGACCAGCATGCTTGCTGGTCCGCCAAATCGACCTCCGAGCTGCGACGCAAACCAGAGAAAAAACTTAAACAGAAGGTCGCAAAGATCTCAAAGAAGGTATCGATCCTGACCGACGGTCGACGGAAGACGGTTCACAGCGGCGCTGTAGGCTCCGCCTACAGCCTGACGACGTCCCACAGAAAACGGAACCAAAGGTAGAACATCCCATGCCAGGTATACCGGACATGCGTTTCATCTACCCTTGTGAGAAGACCGGCGCTCACATTGTGAGTGATTTG
>JBPYFC010000053.1:0-4067 GCA_051984705.1 Chthoniobacterales bacterium
AGATTTCCGGGTCGATGCGCCGATCTATCTCGGCCACAGACGACTGGCCATCATCGATGTCGAGGGCGGCCGCCAACCAATGAGTACTCGGGACGGGCGCTATTGCATCGTTTATAACGGCGAGATCTATAATTTTCGTGAGTTACGAACCGAGCTGGAGAAAAAGGGTCACCGGTTCTCCACAGATCATTCCGATACAGAAACGTTGCTGATAGGTTTCGCTGAAGCACAAGAGAAAGTGCTGGATCAGCTCAATGGCATGTGGGCGTTCGTTATCTATGATCGCGCGGAAAAAACGTTGTTTGGAGCCAGAGACCGGTTCGGTAAAAAACCGTTCTACTATTTTCATCGCGGAACAGATTTCGCCTTCGCATCCGAACTGACCGCGCTACTGGAACATCCGGAGGTCTCCCGCTCGGTTTCGAAGTTGTCGCTGCAGAAATACTTTGCCTACGGGTATATCCCTGCTCCCAGAACTATTATTCGCGACGTCTGGAAGCTCCCGGCCGGGCATTGGTTCCGGTTTGATGTTCAAACGGGAAACCTGAAGATCCAAAAATATTGGGATTATCAGCCTGAGCCCGACGAAACAAAGAGGGACCCTCTTGCGATCGCTGAAGAATTGGCAGACGCGCTTGAACAGGCCGTTCGCAGTCGCCTGGTCTCAGATGTGCCGCTGGGTGCGTTTCTCAGCGGCGGGATTGATTCATCAGCAATCGCAACGTTCGCTACTCGAGCTATCCCGGATCTAAAGACTTTCACGATCGGATTTGAGGAACGAACATTTGATGAAAGCCGGCACGCTCAGCTGGTCGCCAGGAGCCTTGAGACATCGCATGCGGTTCAACGACTAAGCCTGGAGAAATCGAAAGATCTGCTGCCTTCCCTTGTAGATCGGCTGGACGAACCAATGGGCGATCCCTCATTGTTGCCGACTTATCTTCTTTGTCAGTTCGCACGCGAGCATGTCACGGTGGCAATTTCTGGAGATGGAGGCGACGAGCTTTTTTGCGGATACGATCCGTTCAGGGCCCTTCGCCGGGCGACCTTTTACGCGAAGTTTGTTCCGAAGCCGCTCCACATCGGGATCCGTCTTTTGGCCGGCCGGCTTCCAGTCAGTCATCGGAACATAAGTTTGGATTTCAAGATCAAACGAACCCTGCGCGGGCTCTCTTTTTCAGAAGATCTTTGGGCTCCGGTTTGGATGGGGCCGCTCGAACCGAAGGAATTGAACGAGCTGTTTCAAGAAAAAGTGAATCTAGATGAGATTTATTCGGAAGCGATTGATGCTTGGGACAGCTGCAGTCAACCGGATCCGGTATCGCGGACACAGCAGTTTTTCATAAAGCTTTATTTGCAGGACTGCATTCTGACAAAAGCCGATCGGGCGAGCATGCTTAACAGTCTGGAGGTTCGATGCCCGTTTCTCGACATCAACCTAGTGAATCTTGCCCGCCGAATACCGGCGCGCTGGAAGCTTTATCGCGGTCAAACGAAGTGGATTCTCAAGCGAGCGTTGGCCGCAGTCCTTCCGCCAAGCATCGTCAAACGCCGGAAGAAAGGATTCGGTATACCGGTTGGAAGATGGTTCAAAGAAAACACATTGATCGAGCTATCGGAAAGACGACAAACATACGCCAGGTTTCGCGCGAATTTCTACGATAGGAAACTGGCCGAACACTGGGCCAACCTGGCAGACCACCGATTATATCTTTGGAGTGGTTGGATGCTGAACCAGTGGCTCGCTAGATGAGGAGTCAGGAGCCAGGAGTCAGGAGCCAGGAGAGACGGTGCACAGCATGTTGTTGGCATTGCCGGCGCCGCTGGCATTGATGGCATTGTTTCCTATGCGTATCCTCACTCTCTGCTATGAATGGCCGCCGATTGGTGGTGGCGGAGGCAGAGCGGCGAAAGATATCGCAGAAACGTTAGTACGGCGTGGGCACGAGGTGCAGGTTCAAACCGCGCGATTCGTCGGGCTTCCTGCTAATGAAATTGTCAATGGTGTTCACGTTCACAGAGGTCTGAATTTGCGGCGTAACAAGGATCGCTCTTCGCCGTCGGAAATGGGAAGTTACGTTTTGTTGGACACCGTTCCGGCGATTCAACGGGTTCGAGAGTTCAGGCCTGATTTGATTCATGCGCATTTTGCGGTTCCGACGGGAGCTCTTGCGTTACCCGTTTCACGACTCGGAAAAATCCCGTACGTAATCGCAGCGCATTTGGGTGACGTGCCTGGCGCTATCCCTGATCAGACAGATCATTTGTTTCGTTGGCTGAATCCGCTTATTCGGCCGATCTGGCGGAACGCAACTGCTCTGGTAGGCGTTAGCCGCTTTGTGGCAGACCTCGCGAAGGAAGCTGAGTGCTGGTGTTGGTGCTAGTGCTAGTGAGTCCTGGTGGTCGAACTGGTGGTAGTTGTCTGCGTCGGAGGGCAAAAGGAGGATTGAATATTATAACTATAATATTATATGTTATATGTATGCAAACATATAGAGATTTATTGGTTTGGCAGAAAGGAATCGAACTTTGTGAATCGATTTATGTAATATCCAGGGAATTCCCTCGGGAAGAACTCTACGGCCTGACCACGCAAATTCGGCGCGCCGCCGTCTCGGTTCCGAGCAATATTGCAGAAGGATCTGGACGAACAACCAGAGGCGAATTCGTCCAGTCGGTTGGACATTGTCGAGGATCTCTTTTCGAAGTCGAAACGCAGTTGTTGGTGGCGCAACGGGTCAGCTATCTTTGCGAGGAACAGATCCAGCCCCTGTTGGTACTTACCGATGAAATCGGTCGCCTGAGTTCGGGCCTCATTCGTTCCCTTTCGACCGCATAACTCGCTCCGGTCTCAACTAGCACTAGCACCAACACTAGCACTCAATCATGCCTCAGCGGTCGCCATGGTTGATGTCCGACCTGCTTCAGTTCTCCGCGCATGGCTTCCAGCCTGAGAATCAGCGCGCTGTGATCGAGATTGCCGCACCCGGCGTCGACTAATTCGGCGAACAATTGCCGGACACGATTGGTGAGCGGCAGCGGAACACCAAGGCGCTGGGCAGTGTCGACTGCGGCATCGAGATCTTTTAGTTGCATCTTGACCGTTCCACCAGGCTCGAAGTCCCGATCGATCATCCGTTTGCCATGCTCTTCCAAAATCCGGCTTTGGCAAAAGCCGCCAAGAATCGCTCTGCGAACTTGAGCAGGATCAGCACCACCGGCTTTGGCCAAAAGCAACCCTTCTGCAACCGCTCCAATTGTAACTGCGACAATGCATTGGTTCACCAACTTACAAAGCTGACCTCGTCCCGGAGGCCCGACATGGGTAACTTTGCCAATCGCACTAAAAATTGGGCCAGCGGCTGCAACGTCTGCTTTATCGCCCCCCGCCATGATAGCGAGGGTGCCATTCGCTGCGCCGCGCGTTCCCCCTGAGACAGGCGCGTCGATGTATCGCAAATCGGCTGCTGCGAGAAGGTGCGCATGATCTTCAGCAATCGACGGAGCAATTGAGCTCATGTCGATGATCAACGTCCCAGGCCGGCACGCTTTAGCGACGCCCATTTCAAAAAGGACCTCTGTCACGACGGCACCGTTCTCGAGCATTAGAATCACCGCAGCGACATCGCCCACGGCATCTGCAGGTGTCTTTGCTCGCTTTGCACCGGCCTGCACAAGCTCGCTGGTTTTATGCACGGTACGATTCCAGACTGTGAGCTGATATCCAGCTCTCAAAAGCCGGGTGGCCATCGGCTCACCCATGAGCCCTATTCCGAGAAACGCGACAGGAGTTGGAGGTCGGAGGGACATTGTTTCAATATATCATCGCCGACATCGCCGTCATTGCCGACATCGGAAGTGGGGACGTTGCTGTACATTACAATGCCTGGAGCGGCTCCACTCCTAGGACAAAGCGAAGGCTTATCGCTTCAGTTGTCGGCGTTATCGGCGGTGTCGGCGTTGCCATGAGAACGGCGTTTCAGATCTCAAACACAAGCGTATGCTCACCGCGGCTCTCATCAAGGAGGTCTTGGATGCTTTTCGAACCAAACAATTCGCAGATGAGT
>JBPYFC010000054.1:0-8332 GCA_051984705.1 Chthoniobacterales bacterium
CCCGTGAACGTTCTCCAGTTTGTGATATCGAAATTCCCTTGTGAGAGCTCGCCGAATCCAACCAAACCCTCGGTCGAACTAAACCCAACACCGAAGTTTAGCGTTCCGGTGCGTTTTTCTTGAACTACGATGTTCAAATCCTTTCGACCGGGAATATTCGTGTCGCTCGCGTAAGCGTCGACCTTTTCAAAATATTGCAGCCCTTCCAGACGCTTTTTACTGATATCCATTCGGACGGTGTCGAAGACATCGCCGGGCGCGAGCACAACCTCTCTTCTGAGTACCTTGTCTCGCGTGCGAGTATTTCCGCTAATATTAATATGCTCAACGTAAGACTGGATTCCTTCCTCGATCTTATAAGTCAGATCGACGTAGCCGGGCCCAGCCGGAGCAGTCTGCACGTTAACTTTAGCGTCCGCGTAGCCGGCGACACCGTAAGCGTCTTCGACTGCTTTGATGTCTTTCTGCAGCTTCTGCGGCGAAAAGATCTTTCCCTCAGTTACCTTGATGACTTTTCGGAAGTTCGGCTCGGTTACAGTTTGGAGCCCCTGAATCGTAACTGTCCGGACGTGATATTGGGGCCCTTGGTCGATGTAGATAATAATATCAACATTCTTACGATTGACCCGGTTGATTTTTACATCCGTAACTTTTGCTTCGACATACCCCTCATCTTGAAAGGCTTCCTTAACCTTTTGCATGTCCTCATCAAGTTGAGAGCTGCTTAGCTTTCCAGCGCCAGTGATAAAGCCGAGTATGTTCTTCGGCTTTGTTTTCATGACTTTGAGCAGCTTCTTGGAAGAGACCCCAGTGTTGCCCCAGAAAAGGATTTTGCGAATCACCGCTCGCTGGCCCTCGCTGATTGAGAACGTAACATATGCGGTACCACGCTCTTCATTTGTGGTGACCTTGTACTGAACGTCGACATCGGCGAAGCCGCGCTTCTGATAAAGCTCCACAACCTTCTGTCGTGCCTGCTCCAATGTCTGTTCATTGAGCGGCGCTCCCGTCTTCAGGTTCAGTTCGCGCCGGATCCGCTTCGGATTAACTGCTTCGGCGCCTTGAATATAAACTTCGGACAACGTTACGCGCGTTTGCACGACGACGATCACCTTGACGCCATCCGGCAGCGGCTCTCCATAAATTCGTACATTGGTTACCAACCCGGTCCCATACAATGCCCGCACGTCATCTTCCACCACGGTTTCGGAATAGGGCTGTCCGACTGTCGTCTTCATATTGGACAGAATTCGCTGGCGACTCAGTGTTGCCGGTCCGGCATACTGAATTTCAATCTGTCGAACAATCGGTGCCTGTCGCGCTTGAGGCGCAGCTGGCTGCTGGCCGGGAGCCGGAGGCGCTTGCTGGCCACCTCCGGGAGCCGGTTGCGGTGGCGGTGGAGGCTGCTGTTGAGTTCGCCCGAGCGGAGCCAACAACGCTAAGACTGCGACTGTCAAAACGCATTGATGGCGGAGGGAACGCAAAGATTTCATCATAAGAGAGTTTTGTCGACAGCAGCGAATCGCGTAATTCATGACAATGGGACCCGAAAGGTCAACAGAAAAAACAACGCCGTCAGCGCCGACAGCGCCGTCAACGCCGTCATCTGAAGCGGGTCCGCAAGTGATCAATTAATTTCACCCGTTTCGCAACGCGAGTTCGATAGAGATATCGAGCGCTAAGCTAAGGCTGCAACAGGGCGACGGAAGCCGCCCCGCAGAACCAGCAGATTAGAGACGCCGGCGGCAGGGTCCTCCTTGGCCAAGGCTACGGCGGGACATGCTCTGCCGCCTACCGCGCACACTTCAGTTGCTGGCGATGACGGCGTTGTCGGCGATGACGGTGTTCTTTTCCGGCGATGTCGGCGTTTCAGTGAGGCGATACCAATTATCGCGGGTTCGCGGTTCGTATCCGGCTTCCGAAATCAAGCGTTCGATGTCCTCACGCGTAATGCAAAACGTTGTTCCAGCTTGGCTCACTACATTTTCTTCCATCATCACCGAACCGAAATCGTTGGCGCCAAACCGAAGTGCGATTTGGCCGATCCTCGGGCCTTGAGTTACCCAAGAGCTTTGAAGATTCTCGAAATTGTCCAGGTAAATTCGCGACAACGCTTGCGTCCGCAGGTATTCGGCAGAACCGACTGGTGTAGCCTTCAAAACGACATTCTCCGGTTGAAACGTCCAACAAATGAACGCCGTAAAACCGCTGGTCTGACCTTGTAACTGCCGGAGTCGCTCCAGATGCTCGATGCGGTCTCCGGGAGTTTCGACGTGGCCAAACATCATCGTTGCGCTGCTATTCAGGCCGAGCTCGTGCGCGATTTCCATCACCTTCAGCCATTGATCGGAATTGCATTTCAGTGGAGCGATCCGGTTTCTAACGCGATCAACAAGGATCTCTCCGCCCCCACCCGGGATAGATCCAAGCCCAGCGTCACGAAATTTCGAGATCACTTCACGCAGCGGCATTCGGAAAACCTCAGAAAAATGGTTGAATTCCGGTGGACTAAACGCGTGGATATTGACTTGCGGATACTTCTCTCGCAGATGGTGGAGCAAATCGAGATAGTAATCGATCCCGAGCTTTGGATGGTGCCCTCCTTGCATCAGGATCTGAATACCGCCGATAGCCACCAGTTCGTCGATCTTCCGATCAATGTCTTCGTGGCTTAAGACGTAGTGATCGGCATCCTTTTCGGTTCGATAGAACGCGCAAAACTTGCAGTAAACATTGCAAACGTTCGTGTAATTAATGTTCCGATCAACGATATACGTCACAATCTCGTTGCCACGCCCGCCAAACGCCTCCTTTTTTGAAAGTTGCCGCCGGTAGTCGGCGAGCTGTCCCAGCTGATTAAGCGGAAGTCGATACAACTCAAGCGCTTCCTCCTGATTGATTCGTTCGCCGTCGAGCACTTTGTCCACGACGGGCGAATCTGAGAATGCAACGTTCATCCGGCAGCACATTAGCATCCGATTGCCTCCCCACACAAGCGGAGCGTTGACGTTTGGCGTTTGGCGCTTGGCATTTGGCGTTTGGCGCTCGGAGGCGGCGGCAGGGTTGGGCTATAGCGCAACCTCGTGATGATGTCAGACGGGCTAAATCCCGGGCCCCTGCTGCGCAAAACGCGAAACGCCGAACGCCAAAAGCGAAACGCCAAGGCTTGAGTCCTCAAGTTCTTGAGTGCATTCTGCATCAGCGATGGCGGAAACCTTTTACAAGACAACTGTCGACTCTCCAAAGACTGATTTCGATCTTTCGCTTCGCCCGCCTCTTTTCAGCGAGTTCCGTGGACAAGGCCGGGTTCGGGAGCGACTCGAGCTGATGGTTCAAGCGGCTAAACAGCGCGGGGACGCGCTGGAACATGTTCTTCTGAGCGGGCCACCGGGTCTGGGTAAGACGACGCTCGCGTACATCCTCGCCAATGCGATGGGGGTAAATATTAAAACGACGAGCGGCCCGATGATCGAAAAAGCCGGCGACCTTGCTGGTCTTCTAACTACACTCGAGCGTGGCGATATTCTTTTCATCGATGAAATTCACAGGCTGCAACCGGCTATCGAAGAATATCTCTATCCGGCGATGGAAGACTTCCGGCTGGATATCATCATCGATCAAGGGCCAAACGCCCGAAGCGTCCGGCTGAACTTGCCGAAATTCACTCTGATCGGCGCAACAACTCGGTCCGGCATGATCAGCGCGCCGCTCCGATCTCGATTTGGCATGACCAATCGGCTCGACTACTACAACCTGTCTGAGCTTAGCCAGATCATTGAGCGGAGCGCCGGACTGCTCAATATCCGGATCGATACAAAAGGAGCCGAAGAGATCGCTTCCCGCTCGCGTGGCACTCCGCGGGTGGCGAATAATCTGCTCCGTTGGGTTCGTGACTATGCACAGGTAAAAGCTGACGGCTTCATCAATCAGGCGACTGCCGACAAAGCGCTAGCGATGCTCGAGATCGATCTCGATGGATTAGATGAAATGGATAAACGAATACTTGAAGCACTCGTTGTTCATTTCCAGGGCGGGCCGGTCGGCCTGAGCTCGCTGGCGGTTTCTGTTGGCGAAGAAGCCGGAACCATCGAAGAAGTGAACGAGCCCTACCTGATCCAGCAAGGATTCATCAAACGAACTGCACAGGGGAGAGTTGCGTTGGCGAAGGCGTACGAAAAGCTTGGAATCAAGCCGTCGAGTCCGCAGCAACGGGAGCTGCTTTAGTTCGGCGGCAACGACCTGGCCATCGATAAAGGCCAGGCTATCGGTTTTCGGTTTTCAGTTTTCGGTTCGATACGATCGATAGTTTTTCGGTTTCTCACCCATAGCGAAGCGGGGCACCGAAGGGGCCAAAAAAATGCTAGCCCAGGGCTATCACCTCTGCACTTGCCTACGGAGCCCGCTGCCCCACTCGTTTCCGCACCGGAATCGGCGTCGGTCGCGTTGCTGGTTGCTGGTCCTGCGGATATTTGATCGTTGTAGGCCAAACGATACGCCATGGTTGGTGCTTCAGTTTGTCTGATAGCTCCCCGAAATCTTCGATGATTTCGTTCAGACGAGGCAACGAAGTAGTCAGAGTGCCGTTCAGCTCGTCGAGCTCACTCTTCAGGCGAGCAGACGCTGCATTGAAATTGGCGAGCATCTTTTCCAGATTGTTATCCTTTTGTACCTGGGCGGTAATGTCCTGCACGCGGTTGAGTGAGTCCCGAAGCTTCTCAAGGGACACATCAAAAGAGCCTCCTTTTTCCGTCATCACTTTGAGATTCCCGCCGACTGACCTGAAGTTTTTAACCGCTTCGGTCAATGGCGAGTCAGGCTGAGTTAAGAGCGTCAAATTGTGCGACGTTCGCTGGAGTTCGGCAAGAGTCGCTTCCGCCTGTTTTAGGGCGGGATCGAGTTTCTGAATAATCTGCGGTCCAACCTCGCCAAGATCCGGCTGACGTGTTCCGACGAATCGAGCGTTGGGTTCCGCTAATCCCGACAGAGGGTTGCCATTGTCAAAATCGACTACCAGCTCTGCCAGCAGGCCAAAGCTTCGCATAGAAACACTGTTTTCCTTGAAAATCTGCGCATCGGACTGGACTTGCACTTCAACCATGGCCTCGTAATCGGGTCTTTCCGGCGGACGATCTTTCAATGCAACAGGCGATTGAATCCTCGACACCGTTCCGATTTTTCTCCCAGCCAGCATGACTGTGGCGCCCGGTTTGATTCCGGCGGCATTGTCGAAGTAAACCCGGAACGGCTTGAGCGGCCTCAGCAAGCCGGGTGATGAGAGGTACAATACGATACCAACAGCCAGCCCCATGGTTAGGAGTACCAGAAGTCCGGTACGAACCTCGCTACGAAGAACCTGCATTTTCTATCGACTCTGTGATCGGACCTGCTCTGTCTCCAGTAACAAATTGGCGGACGATCGGGTTTTTCGAACACCTGAAATTCTCGGGTTTATCATCCTGAATAATCTTGCCTTGATAAAGCATCGCCATTCGAGTCGCAATCCGGAACGCGCTGTCCATCTCATGAGTCACGACGATGGAGGTCGCACCTTTCTGCTCGGACAGATTAATAATCAATTCATCGATAACTGAACTGATTACGGGATCGAGCCCAGCTGATGGCTCATCGAACAACAAGATTTCGGGGTCCATCATCAGCGCTCGTGCAATACTGATTCGTTTTCGCATACCTCCGCTCAGTTCAGAAGGAAGACTGTCCTCACTTCCACTCATACCGACGAGTTCGAGGTTCTGTTTAATCGCGGCATCGATTTCTTTCCTGGGTTTTCCGCAGAGCTCTTCAACCGGAAGCGCCAGATTATCGCGAACGGTCATCGAGCTGATCAAGGCTGAGTACTGGTACACAACACCCATACGGCTGCGCAGCAGGTTTAGCCGGCTGCGACGTAACTTCTGAATTTTGAGGTGCCGATAGTAAATCGCTCCGGAAGTGGGTCGCAGGATTCCGAGGATGAGGCGCAAAGTTGTGCTTTTTCCGCTACCGCTTTGTCCAAGGATCACCAGCCGGTCCTTTGGGAACACGGAAAACGTGACCCCATCCAATACAGCCTTGTCCTCATAGTGCAAGGCAACTTCGTCTAAGCGAATCAAAGGCGTATCGTTCATCCGGTGATCTTGGTGACCATAATGTTGAATAACGTATCAAACCCAATGACGTTCGTGATGGCAATGACTACGCTATCGGTTGTTGCCTTGCCCACTCCCTCGGCACCTCCAGTCACAGACAGGCCCTGGAAACAAGCAATTAAGCCGATCAACAGCCCGAAGAACAGTGCTTTGAAAAGCCCGATAACAATGTCGCTGATGATTAGGCTGGTCATTACCGTGTCGAAATAAGCGGCTGGCGCAATGTTCAGGGTGGCCCACGAAATCAGCGATGAGCCAACCAACGCGGCAACACACGATACCACCGACAGGCAAGGCATACTCAAAGCAATTGCGACCAGCCTGGGTGCAACAAGAAAACGCAGCGGACCGATCCCCATTGCTTCGATCGCTTCGACTTCTTCCGAGACCTGCATCGTTCCTAGCTCGGCCGTATAGGCTGCGCCGATTCTCGCAGCTAGGACAATGCCGGTCAGCAACGCCCCAAGCTCGCGCGTGAAGGCAACTGCAATCAGCGTCGGCACAAGCCGCTCGGCGCCGAACTTCTGGAGCTGATATCCGGTCAACAGCGCCATCGTGAGCCCTAGAAAAAAGGAGACAAGGACCACCAGCGGAACTGAATCAACTCCAGTCCGTTCTGTTTGGGCAAAAAACGTGTTCCAGCGGAAAGGCAGACGACCGCGCCGAATATTGTCCCCTACTTCCTCAAACGTATTGAGCAAGAGCCAAAAAACGCTGCCGACGTAAATCAGCGCACTTCGCGTGAGAAAGCCGATCTTGTATAGCAAGCCGGTCTATCATTCGATTCGCATTTCGCACGAATCAAGCGGAAAACAATTGATTGAAACCGCAGATTACGCCGATTACGCAGATTGTAGGAGATAGTTTAGCGCCGGCGGTGACACCATGACCCTTTAAAAATCTGCGTAATCGGCGGAATCTGCGGTTTCCAAATTTCTGCGTAATCTTCTTGTGGTGGAAAAGCACCTTCCAATCTTTGAGCTGGAACACCGGATTGTTGAGGCGCTGAAAGAATCACCTCGGCTGGTTCTGCAGGCGCCCACTGGTTCCGGAAAATCGACTCAAGTTCCGCAGATTCTGCTAGATAGCGGTCTAGCCGGCGCCGGACAAATCATCATCTTGCAGCCACGGCGTCTACCGACGCGGATGTTAGCAGCCCGGGTTTCCCATGAACGCGATGTCCAACTCGGCGACGAAGTCGGATATCAAATTCGCCTGGATAACGTCTCGACCCCAAAAACTCGAATTCGGTTCGTTACCGAGGGCGTCCTCTTGCGACAAATGGTGGGCGATCCGGAATTGCGCGGAGTATCGATTCTGATCTTTGACGAATTTCATGAACGCCATCTCTACGGAGACATTGCACTGGCGCGCGCGATAGAAGTCCAGCGCTCAAGCCGTCCCGATCTGAACATCGTGGTGATGTCAGCCACCCTGGACACCGGTCTCTTAGAATCGTATCTGCGACCCTGCACGGTACTGACTTCGAAAGGGCGTACTTTTCCGGTCGACATTGAATATTTGAAGCGCGAGGTAGTGGACGAACCGCCGTGGGAACTGGCTGCCGATGCGCTTTCGCAGGCAGAAGATGATGGCGGCGATGTTCTGATTTTCATGCCGGGCGCCTACGAAATTGCGCGAACGATCGAGGAGATTAAGCGCTCGAAGTTCTCAGGGGTTGTACTTCCGTTGCACGGCGATCTTTCTCCAAGAGCGCAGGATGCAGCGGTCGCGATGTACGGAGAACGAAAAGTCGTAGTGTCGACAAACGTAGCAGAAACCTCATTGACGATCGACGGCGTCACACTAGTTATCGACAGTGGACTTGCCAAGACTGCCAAATACGATCCTCACCGGGGCATCAATACATTGATCGTTGAGAAAATTAGTCGCGCGTCTGCAGATCAACGAGCTGGACGAGCTGGTAGAACTGCGCCCGGACATTGTATCAGGCTTTGGTCTGAACGGGATCAACTCGGGCGTCGAGCACAGGATCTTCCTGAAATCAAACGACTCGATTTAGCGGAAGTCTTGCTCAATCTCAAAGCCGCTGGGGTACAAGATCTGGAGCGCTTCGGCTGGATCGAGGCTCCCGACCCCAGATCCCTTCGCCGCGCAATTGAGCTGCTCGAAGACCTTGGAGCTCTTGATCGCAGAACTGCGGAAATCACCGCCCTCGGAAATCG
>JBPYFC010000055.1:0-6038 GCA_051984705.1 Chthoniobacterales bacterium
GTAAATAATTTTCAAGAAACGACCGAACGGCTCCCGGAAATCAGCTGGGAAGTCGCGCGAACCCCACTGTTCAACAGCCCGATCTTTTACGAGGCCACAACGAGTGCTGCCTGGCTCAATCGTGTATTTGCGTCCGGGATTGCTTCACCGACTGACATTAACAACCGCGACAGCTTTTTCTTCACGGACTTAAACAATAGCGTTTTCAACCCTGACTACCACACATTCCGATTCGATACATTCCATCAATTAGTATTTCCCAAAACCTACTTCGGATGGCTTTCCATTGTGCCCCGCATCGGGGTTCGCGGAACATACTACAGCGAGACCGGCACATTTACAGAGGCGGATGGCAGCAATTTTCCTCTTATAGAAGGCACCATCACGCATCCCGGACCAAACGGCACGCTTCTGCAGGGGCCAGGCGGCCCTCACTGGCGTCTTGCGCTTAACGCCGGCGCCGAAGCGTCGTTTAAGCTTTCACGAGCGTACGAAGGAGTACAAGTGCGCTGGCTCGGTCTCGATGGGCTCCGCCACGTGATTCAACCTTATCTGAATTTTTCCTGGGTCTCGACACCAACGCTAAGCCCTAACGATATTCTGCCAATGGATCGCTACATCGCCAGCACCAGGTTGCCGGCGATCGATTTCCCGGAGTTTACTTCAATCGATTCGATCAACCATTGGACCGTCCTTCGGCTGGGAGTGAGAAGCCGGCTCCTGACACGGCGCGACAATGCCACACTGGACTGGTTGGACCTCGACACCTATTTCGATGTCAATTTTAACAACCCCTTCGCCCAAGTCATAAGCATAAAAAGGGATCCGAAAACCGGTAAAGCAGTGCAGACACTGCAAGATTATTCAAACGTCTTTAATCGGTTCCGATTTCAGCCGGTACCATGGCTTGCGTTCTCGATCGATTCACAGTTGCCGGTGTTCGGTCGCGGATTTTCCGAATTTAATACCGCCATCGACTGGACCATTAATCCAAATATCAGGCTCACGCTCTCCGACCGGTATCTTCATGGCAACGTATTTTTTCAGGACAGCAACCAGGTCGCCGTCACCAGCTATATCCGGATTAACGAGAACTGGGGGTTCAGCGTTTATGAAGCCTACGAAGGACAAACCGGCACATTCCTGGAGCAGACTTACGCGATCCATCGTGACTTGAGTAGCTGGGTTGCTTCCTTCGGGCTCGATTTTAAGAATAATGGCGGTGGCAAACAGCGGTCGGGCGTCTACATTACGTTTACTCTTAAAGACCTACCTCGATTTGGTTTGCCGCTACATCTGAATGTCGGAAGCGCATTGGGACAATAGCAACCTGAATCCAGCGCTGGACAAAGGCCGAATCCTAGGTATCTGAAAGGCTCGCTTTTTTCCAGAAAACCGTATGGATATTTCGATCATAGGCTCCGGCTACGTTGGCCTGGTCACAGGCGCGTGCTTTGCCGATGTTGGTCACAACGTCATCTGCGTCGATAACGATCGCAGGAAAGTTGAAGCTCTTCGAAGCGGCAAGGTTCCGATCTACGAACCCGGGTTGGAAGAGGTTATCCACCGAAACGTTTCGGCTCACCGGCTACGGTTCACCGAAAGCACCGAAGATGGAGTAAACCATTCTCAGGTTGTTTTCATCGCCGTCCCCACTCCGCCACTGGTCGACGGAAGCGTCGACCTGACCTTTATCGAAAAGGTCGCTCGAGAGATTGCCGCGGTTTTGAAGGAATACCGCGTCGTCGTTGATAAGAGCACGGTCCCGGTCAAAACCGGAGAGAAAGTGGCTGACACGATCCGGCGTTATAACAAAGCAGGCGTTGATTTCGACGTAGTCAGCAATCCCGAATTTCTACGAGAAGGTTGTGCTGTTAACGACCTGATGAATCCGGATCGGATTGTGATCGGCTCAAATAGCGACCGAGCGCTCGCTCTGATGAAGAAGATTTATGAGCCCTTCATGGCGCCGATTATGGTCACCGACATCAATAGCGCCGAGCTGATCAAGCATGCAGCGAACTCCTTCCTTGCCCTGAAAATCTCTTATATCAACGCCATCTCAGCTATCTGTGAAGCCAGCGGCGCCGATGTTGAAAAAGTCGCGGACGGTATCGGGGCAGATAAACGAATAGGCCGCAGCTTCCTCAACGCTGGTCTCGGCTACGGCGGTTCATGTTTTCCAAAAGACCTTGCCGCTTTCATCGCCATCAGCGAGCAACTCCGCGTCCCGTTCACCCTGCTCAAAGAAGTGCAAGAAATCAACAAGGCGCAACGCGAGCGCTTTGTTAAAAAGATCCGGGACACGCTTTGGGTGCTTAAAGACAAAAAGATTGCGATCTGGGGCCTGACTTTTAAGCCTGATACGGACGATGTAAGAAGTTCAGTCGCTATCGATGTCGCCAATGACCTTTTGCGGGAGGGCGCGGTCGTTCAGGCCTACGACCCGAAAGGAATGGCAAAGGTTGAAGAACTTAAGCTATGTCCCGGAATCGTGATGAAGGGCTCCGCTTTGGAAGCAGCCACTGACGCGGAAGCGCTGATTCTGGCCACCGAATGGAATGAGTTCAACAACATCGATCTCGATGAAGTGAAAAAGGCGATGCATACGCCGATCGTTTTCGATGGTCGCAATTTGTTTGATCCCGGAACGATGACTCAACTCGGTTTTCAGTATTACAGCATTGGCCGCAGCGGCGCTTAGCCTGTCAAGACGGTGCTCAACATGACAAATTCGTGAACGGGCGTACAGTCTCTGTAACACCCTGATCCGCATCAGGCCGACATTGAGAAGACAGAGGAACCGCAGATTACGCTCACATCTTGGAGGGAAGTTGCTCATAGGACCAATGGACTACTAAAGCCGCGCGGCGGCCACAGGCACTGTAAGCAAGACCCTTCCATAGCCCCATAGAATCTGCGGTTCTAAATTTGGAGTTAGAAGCGGCTTAGCGTCGGGGCGAATGCTATGCCAGCAAAGAATCCGCGCCTCTGTTGTCTGAAAGCTCTTCAGCGATGGGAGTCTGAGCGGGAGTTTGCGGACGAAGTACTTCATCAAGCGCTTCAGCGCACAACCTTCAGCAACGCGAACCGCGCATTTGTCACAGAAGCATTCTATGGAATTATCCGTAACCGATCGTATCTCGACTTCATTATCCAACAATTTCGGCCATCCGGTTTAGATATGCCAACGCGCCAGGTGTTGCGCCTTGGGATTTATCAACTCTACAGAATGCGCATCCCGGATCATGCTGCCGTTTTTGAAACAGTAAACATTGCAGGCCCGGCTCGGACCCTGGTAAATGCCGTGCTACGAAGATCGATCGCAGAGAAAGAGACCGTGTTGAAGCGACTGACGGAAGCGCCCCCTCATATCCGCTATTCACTTCCCGAATTTCTCTGGCAAAGATGGGTGGCCCGTTATGGGGCTGCCTCAACCGAACAGCTCTGCGCCTGGAACAATGAACCCGCCAAGATTTATGTTCGAGCCAATCAACTGCGCGTCACAGCGCATGAACTTCAGGAAAGCTTTCCTGGCTCCAGGATCTTGGAAAGCCGTCCGGATTGTCTGGAAGTCGATCGCCTGCCACTTTCCTGGATCGTTTCCGGTGTCGCATATGCGCAGGACCCGAGCACGCTCGTGTCGTGCGATCTCCTGGCGCCAACAGCGGGTGAACTGGTTCTCGACGCGTGTGCCGCGCCCGGCGGGAAGACGGCGTACATGGCGCAATTGATGGAAAATCAGGGGCACTTGGTCGCCTGCGACTATGGCCGGGCCCGCCTAAACCGCCTAGAACAAAATCTGGTCCGCCTAGGTGTTGCCAATTCGACGATTGTTCTACTCGATTGGCTTCAGCATTCTGCGCCTTTCCAGCGCGAAACCTTCAATGCCATTCTATTAGATGCGCCCTGTACAAACACGGGCGTCATCCGGAGAAGAGCCGACGTGCGCTGGAGATTAACCCCTCAGGACTTCCCTCGTATGCACCAGCTGCAGACGCGCATTCTGCAGGCCACAATTCCATTCCTGAAGCCCGGCGGCCGCCTCGTTTACAGCACCTGCAGTATTGAGCCGGAAGAAAACGAGGAGGTCGTTGCCTTTGTACGGGAAAATATAGAGGAACTTGAGTTCGTCGAAGAACGATCAACGATCCCGTTCCGCGATAATCTGGATGGCGCCTACGCCGCGTTGTTTCGCAAGGGGTAAAGATGCCGGCGTTCTTACCCGCCAACAACCTCTTTCCCTTTTGGCCATTCAACCGAATAGCCAAATTCGATCACCTTCTTCTCCTTCGGCTTCAATTCGATTTCCCATGTAATCTTTCCAGAATCCTTATCGATCGAAGAAGGTTTATCCGAGAAGGCTCCCTGATTCACCACGATTTCGGTATTCTTGGAAACTGGAACTTGATCGTACAAGGAGAGCTTCACTGGTACTGGCCGAAAGTCCTGTAGTGAGATCTGGAATTTCTTTTCCTCAATCAGTTTGCGGTTAATCATGCCGGTCTCAGAACGTTTGCTCACCAGCTCTTTGCGCTCGATTTTAATTGCGTCATCTCGTCCAGCATACAGATCAAAATCAGATCCCGCGGGCACCAGCTTCATACCTAGGCTGCCAACAAATTCTCCATCGCGAAACAGGTTGACCTTTCCGGGTAACAATACCGCCTGGGTACTGTTGGCGAGGTGCACTCTCAGAAACGCAGCAGGATCGAGTTTCGGCGTTGCCACGTACTCCGGCCTCCCTTCCAGATTCAGCACGGCTATACTGGTCTTGTGCGGTTCACCATCGCTTGGGATGGTGACCGGCAGGCTGACTTGATAGGAGACCGATATGCCTACCTCGCGCATTACTGCCGCTGCCTTATCCGCCTTGTACACCGGATTAGCAGCGGGTTCCCGAGCTCGGCCTACCTCCCCGGCAACGGGGGCGGGCGGCGGCACCGGCACCTCCTGCTGGTAATCAACGAAGTTAGTGTTCAATTCCGGCATCTGACCATTGCGCGAAGGCTGCGCCGTCGACAGCACCAATCGAACATTCTGCCAATCCTCTCCGGTCCGTTGGCGTACCATGCCGTCGTACACCAATTCTACCTTACCAGAGTTGGAATCAAGCCGGGCGTCGTAGGTAGAACTCCAAGATGCTCCCCTGATGCTATAGCGTATGGAAAACTCCGTCTGGCCTGGCCCATCCGACTTCACGCTTACCAATACCATCCGGTTAGTTTTAGGCGCGTCAGTTCGCAGGCGTTCAAGTTCCTTCTTTATTCGGTCAATTTCCGGGATGAGGTTGCGAGCATCCGTATCCAAATTAAGAAGACTCTCCGATAAAGCGGCAAACTCATCTCCGTAGAATGAGTAAAGCTTTCGTAAGTCGTCCAGATTTGGTTGCCCTTTTTCAGACCTACCAACGCCCGCGCTTAGATCTTTGAAAAATTCTTGTTTCGCTTCCAGAACGGCCTTTTTTGATGCCAATGACCGTTTCTGATCCTCAAGCTGCTGCAGCTGTCGCCGCAATAGTTCCGCTTGAGGATTTGCGTTCTCTGCCAGGAACTCCTGACGCACATCGATCCCTTGAATAGTCACATGCGCACTTGATTTCGCGCTGACTTCGACAGAATCCTCATCCAACGATGCGGGGAGCCCGCCGAATTCGAGCACCGTTTCGTCTTGCGGGAGTGTGATGGACCCAACCCGAGTTACACGCGCCCGATCCTGATAGACTGTAACTTCCGAAATCGTGGAGCTAACCGTCTGCATTCCTGCCGAGTAAACCGAGGCAGCGAAGCTGCTGACTAACACGGCACTAAAAATCAACTGAGGTATTGTCATAATTTGATACTTCGGTGGCGCTAAAACGCGGCGAACCGATTTGAATGTGCCTTTTCCGGCGTCTCGCTCAAACGGCTCCAGTCCTCTTTTCAGTCCACATAAAGTAAAGATAGGGTTCGCTACGTTCGACCTGAAGCGGAGCCCGGACGTTCAAACAGAAGCCTTCGGGAAAGAGCTCTCTAGCCCGAAAGGAGCAGGCAGTGCTG
>JBPYFC010000056.1:0-8042 GCA_051984705.1 Chthoniobacterales bacterium
TCATGTCTAGGCTTTTGTTCCAGTTCAGCTGCTGTGAGTCCTCCGAGCACTCAAAACGATTCTGGGCGAAATCTACTGCACAGCGCGAGGCCATGGCGTTAACGATTCGGCAGCCATGTAGTCATTGTCACTGCTGTATGATACCGCCCTATCGGTTGACTGATAATATGAGACAACGTGGTTTAGTTCTGTTCCTAGAGGCGTTTTACCTAGCACAAACCGAGCGTAGGTCGATCACGAAGGAAAAGCGCAAAACCGGGGGAAATATGGGCCTGACTGGGCTCGAACCAGTGACCCTGCGCTTATCAAGCGCATGCTCTAACCAACTGAGCTACAGGCCCGCTCGGCGGCAGAGCCGCCGGATTTTAGATTTTCGACTGCCAATTTTCGATTTGGAATAACTGGCGCGCAAGCGCGCATTTTCAAAACTTGAAAATCTGAAATCCAAAATCGCAAATCAAACTGGAGGCAAGGGGATTCGAACCCCTGACTTCCAGCTTGCAAAGCTGGCGCTCTACCAACTGAGCTATGCCCCCGAAAAGACCTGCGGAATGTAATTTGGCGGTCGCAGATTGCAATCGGAGCCCTTCACCAAATCCGGACGCGTTCCTCAGGTGCGAGGAACATTCTGTCGGTGGGCTGGACTTTAAAGGCGCCGTACCAAACGTCCGTGTTTCGAGCGGGACCAATCACGCGAAATTGGCGTGGGGAATGCGGGTCGCTTACGACCTGCTTTTTGACGTAATCATCGGTGACTTTTCCGCGCCATGCCTGCGCCCACCCGAGAAGCACGCGTTGGTCGCCAGTATAACCGTCGAATACTGGCGCCGGTAGTCCTTGGAGCGAAGCGCGATAGGCGTCGAGCGCGAGCGTGAGGCCGCCTAAGTCCGCGATGTTTTCGCCCATCGTCAATTCTCCGTTTACATGGACGCCCGGAATCGGTTCATATTTTGAGTATTGGGCACCGAGCAACTTTGCTCGCGCCTGGAATGTGGCTGCATCTTTCTTCGTCCACCAATCGCGCAATGTACCAGATGCGTCGATTTTGCGGCCCTGATCGTCGAAACCGTGGGTGAGTTCGTGTCCGATAACGCCGCCCGCTGCGCCGTAGTTAATTGCAGGATCAGCATCTGCGTCAAAAATCGGCGGCTGTAGAATTCCCGCCGGGAAAACTATATCGCGCAGACTTCCATTGTAAGCATCGTTCGTTTGCGGAGTCATGCTCCAATCAGTCCGATCAACCGGCTTGGAAAAGCGATCTGTGTAAAAATTCCAGTCGAGCTGCGCGCAACGTTTGACGTTGCCGATCAAATCGTCATTGCGAATAACCAACTTCGAGTAATCTCGCGGATGATCTGGATAACCAACTTTAATTGCGTAGGTGTCGAGTTTCTTAAGTGCTTCTTTTTTAGTCTCCGGGCCCATCCAATCGAGCTTTTTAATTCGTACGCGATACGCAGCTTTTAAATTCGCCACGAGATCCTGGATCTTCTGTTTTGCCTCTGCTGGAAAATATTTCGCGGTGTAAAGCTGACCGACTCCGAAGCCAATCGTTCCAAATGTTCCGAAACGATCTCCAACAAGAAAATCGCCGCCGCTTACTGCTGTGATCGCGCGTTTCCAACGCGCCTGTTGTTCTTTCTGCCCGGAAAGTGTTTTCGCGTGTAGCTCAAAATAAGCATCGATGAATGGTTTGGAGAGGTACGACGCGGCGTTATCAGCAATGTGAAATGCGTGCCAGGCACGAATCGTGTCGATCGGTGTCTTTGAATATGCGTCGGCAATCTTTGGGAATGCGCTTTTCTCGGCAACGATGACGCGCGTCAGATTCGGCATTCTTGCTTCAGCGAGAAATCTATCCCAGGCGAATCCGGGAACGAACTTCTTCAGCTCCTGAACCGACATCGGATTGTAAATTGCGTTGAAGTCCCGCTGTTGCGCCTTGGTCCAGCTGGCCCCCGCGATTTTGGCTTCGAAATCGACGATCTCTTTGGCGTTCTTGTCTGCGTCGGGCCAGTTCAACAGTTTCAAGACAGCTGCGACATAGCTTTGGTAAGCAGTCCTCTGGGCCGCGAAATCCGGTTTTAGATAATAATCGCGATCAGGCAGACCGATTCCGCCCTGGCTTAGATAGAACGCGTATTTGTGCGGGTCCTTCAAATCGACGTCGATCATGGGATTGACGAGAGAAAACTCGAAATCTGTCGTGGTCCGGCCCATTAACGCCGCCAGGTCTTCGCGAGTTTTAGCGTTCTTAATATTGGTCAGTTCAGGCTCGATCGCTTTCGCGCCAAGTTGTTCAGCCTGGGCTTCATCCATGAACGAGCGGTAAAAAGCGCCAACTTTTTCCTCGAGCGTAGACGGATTGTCATTCGGCTTCGCGCCGAGTGATTCCATCAATTCGTGTAGTCGCTGCTCGGTCAGATCAGTCATTGCGAGCCGGAGCGAGTACGCTGGTTTGTCCGGAGGAATCTGCGTTTTGTCGATCCAGGTTCCATTGGCATAACGAAAGAAATCGTCGCCCGGTTGCGTTGTCGTATCCATTCCGGCCAGATCAAATCCCCAGGCGCCATATTTCAATCTCGTCAGAGATGCGTCTTTGGCCTGAGTGAAAGCGGCAGAACGATAGAGAGCGGCGAGCAGGAGAATGCGGAGAAGTACAGTCATAAATGCATAATTGGTGGAGGGAGAAGGTAAACGATCAGGCGGAGGTTGAGAAGTTGAGAGACAGGGTAGTCCAGCGAATCGTTCGAGAAAATTGGCGCCCGAAGCCCTCCTACTTCGGCCCAAAGAAAATGCCGGATGCGATCTCGATCGGTATCCGGCATTTGTGCGCTTTCGGCGATGGCGAAGTTGCTCCTGTGCGCTGAGAGCGCGGCCGTATCTTGCTTTTTGTCAGTGTCCCCCAATAGGTACCGCCAAATACGCCTTTAACGAGCCGGTTGGGTCGAGAGCTCTGCCTGTAATCTCTCCCTTGTTATTTATGTCTCTCGCGAGCAGGAGGACGCCAGAATAGCTCCCTTTGAAATCATTGAGGTCGGTTGGTGTGTTGCCATGATCCCAAATAACTGCGCGACAATCAAGCTGGTCTGCGTCGCATGAAACGCCGACTACCTGCCGGGCTTCGTTTATACCGTAAGCCTCGCTATCTACATGTTCCGGCGTACGGTTCTTCAAAGGTTTGAGGGGCCGGATGCCATCCTCCCGGGTCCACATGAACGCGTGTAACACGTCGCCTTCAACAAACGCTGGGTCGCCAGCAAACCCCACGACATCGCCTCGTTGATTGATCGCCGTCGGCGTATTCCACCACGGTGCGGGCGGGTTTGGATAAATGTCCGTCACGGTTCCATTTTCCCAAAGCACGGCATGCTTGGCCGTATGTCTTCCAACAGCCTGGTCGCAGATACCGGAGATGCCCACGATTTGACCAATATCATTGATCGCGGTCGCAGCTCCGGAGCTGTCACCGGCGATTAATGGCAGGTCTTGGATACTGTCCGGTCCCAGAGTCCACACGGCCGGACGAAATTGCAGGACTTGCGGAGAGACGCACGCGGTGTCATGAACGCCATTCTCGGCCCACCCGACCGCCTGGCCGAAGTTGTTAGCTCCGGTTGTAAAGCTATTATCTCCGCCTGAAAACGGGAGGAGTCCTCTCATCTGGTTGTTTTGCCAAACGAACCCGAGATTGATATAGCCGACGTTGTTAGGCGTACTGTAGAAGAAAGCGCTACTCCAAGCCTCTCCGAGAGGTTCCGGATCGGCGGTTTGAGAAATACCCACGATGCTTTCCGCGGTATTTTTCACACCCCAAGTTACACTGCTGTTTGGTCCACCAAGGGTGCCGAGGTCCGAGAGCAAACTGTTTTGCCACAGGATAGCGTGCCTGTTCCGATCCAGCTGTCTGGCATAGCCTGCCACCCAGGTCTGGTCATTAATACTGTTTCCCCCGTTACTCGTACCACCAAGGTCGGGAAGGGTCGACACCTGGTATTGCATCTTTGCTTTCGTTGCTGTCGGATTTTGTGCATACACAGGTGCAAATATCGCACCGCAGCAGACAGCGATTAGAATAATAAAGAGAGGTTGGCTACCTCTTTTGGTTATGAATTGTGTTGTCATGTTTGTCTCCTTTGTTGAATTTTCATGACGACACTTTAGGAATTGGACAGGTGTCACTTCCATAGCCACTTCGCCGATTTGGTACGGACCATTTAAGTTTTTAGATGCCCGACCGACCTACGAGCAAATCCAAGACGGTGGAACGATTGGTTTGAGGCTCGTGAAAGAGCGTCTCGTGGTCAGCCCAAATTACTTAATTCAATTTTGAATTAAGTGCCGCGGCGAACTTGGTGAGGCCTTCACGGATCTGCGCACGCGACCATGCGGCGAACCCAAATGTAAGTGCCGGCTTCGGCTCTACTTTTATGAAGCACGATGACAACGGCGACGGCCTGATACCGATATCGGTGCATATGCGCGTGATCAGGGGCATCTGTTCTTTCTGTCGCACCCAGGCGACAAAGTGTAATCCCGCTTCGGGGATTTCGAGGTTGAAGTACTTGCCTAACAACTTGTTGAATTGTTCTATGAAAAAGTCTCTTCGGTCTGAATATAATTTTCGCATCCGTTTGATGTGACTTAGAAAAAACCCCTCCGTTAGGAATTGGGCCAGCGTTGCCTGGTCTATAGCCGGGGAATGTTGGTCCATCACCGCTCGAATCTTAATCATCGGTTCAATCAATTGGTGTGGCGCGAGGATATAGCCAAGCCGCAATGATGGGTACAAGATCTTGCTCATCGTGCCCGAGTAAATGACACGGCCGACGTTGTCGAGACCCTGCAAACACGGGAGTGGGGGACCGGTATAACGGAACTCCGAGTTGTGGTCGTCCTCGAAAATGTAAGCGTCGCACCCACGCGCAAAGTCGATCAATGCAGTCCTCCGCGCGAGACTCATTGTCATACCGAGTGGGAATTGATGGGAAGGAGTTACGTAAATTATTTTAGGTGAACGCTGTTTCGATGGCCTCGCGATTGTAATTCCTTCTTCGTCAACAGGTCTTGGCACGACAGTCGCGCCGGCAAATCCAAATGCCCGGCGCGCTTGGTAAAAGCCTGGGTCCTCAATCCACGCGACCTCGCCTCGATTTACCAACGCCATTGCGCTAATCATCATTGCCTGCTGCGTTCCAGCGGTGATGATGATCTGGTCCGGATGACAGCGTGCACCCCTATAATCGCACAGATAGGCTGCCAATGCTTTCCTCAGGTCGGAGTCGCCACGGCTTGACGCATACTGAAGTAGATGCGCTCCTTTCTTTGCGAGGACCTGGGCTCTGAGTCTTTCCCAAATCTCGATCGGAAATTCATCAAGCGCCGCGACCGCGGGAACAAACGAAACGCCCGGCGGGCCTGCAATTCCGAAATCAAACTGTTTTCCGGCCCGGTGATCTGGAATATTCTTTACACGATTAGAAAGCCGCGCTGGACGTTCTGTGGGTGGCGTTGCTGTTGTGGTTTGCGCGCTCAGGAAATCTTCGGGCAACGCCTCCGCTACGAACGTGCCCGAGCCGACCTGTGATTCGAGGTATCCTTCGGCGTGCAGCCTCGAGAGGGCCAGGTTTACTGTGAATCGCGATATTTCCAGGTCAGCAGCGATCGCTCGAGACGAAGGAAGTCGGGAGGCACCGTTGCTAAAGGTCCCCGAAACCAGTTCATCGCGAATCTTTCGATAAAGTTGTTGATGAAGTGGTTCGGTCGCTTTGCGATCGAGCCGAACCATTTCAAAAGCCATAATGGAGCGGCGACGCCGTTTCCCATGAAGATTTGGCGTCGCGCGTTCGGCGTTCGGTGTTTGGCGTACTTTTCCGATCATGCGCAAGAGCATGAGCACGTGCGCGAGTAAGAGCAACCATCGATCGAAAGTGGCATGGCCATTTCGCTCCAAGTGGTCTGTTGACACCTTACCACACGGCTAGAAGCTCTTATTCAAATGCAAACTCAAACTCCACGTACCGATTACATTGAAACAAAAGGACTCATTTATTTTGCTCGAATGCTGGACAAGATCCGGCTGAAGGCAGCAGGACAATTGCCGCCGGCGTATTTTACCGGTGTGGAGGATCCGACCCACTTCGACGCACGCTGCACGAGATTTCTCGGAGTGAATTACGATGAGCTTGTCACGCGAACGCTGCAGGGTGGATCGGACGGGGAAATCCTCGAATGGTGTTTTGCCCGCGGCCGGCAGCCGAGCGACGAGGAAATTTCTGTTTGGAATGCGTTTCTAAGAAAACGTGGCTGGCGCGATGAGGCGAGCGAAGAGCTAGCTGAGTCGAAGAAAGAAGCGGGTTTCGGCGACCGCGACGATATTCAAACCTGGTTGGACTTGCATGATGCCGAGGAAGGAAGAACGTCGGCTTTTTCGTAGGACCAGGATACATCACCTGGACATTTTGATAAGGTGGGGAGCGCCATTATTGCCATCTGCTGGCTATGAAAATATGGTCAATCTGCTGGCTAAGTATCCTACAATTCACGTTTACCTATGCGATAGCGGGTGAATCGCCTGCTCCAGCGCATGACGGATCTAAGGACTTTGACTTCCTTATCGGCAATTGGAAGGCTCACGTGCGCCGGCTTCCGGACCGCCTTGTTGGCTCCAACAATTGGATCGATTACAACGGCATCTCCAATCACAAAAAGCTTCTGGATACGAATGCCAACTTTGAGGAGTTCGAGGTCGATAATCCGGACAAGCATCTGCACATCAAAGGACAGACACTCAGAATGTACAATCCCGACTCGCATCAATGGGGTATTTACCTTCTCGATTTAGACAAAGGTTCGCTCAGCCTGCCACCGGTGGTGGGCGAGTTCCGTGGCAATCGCGGCGAGTTTTACGATCAGGAACAATATAAAGGCCGCGCGATCCTGGTCCGCTACGTCTGGTTAAATATCTCTCCGAAATCTGCGCGTATGGAGCAATCGTTCTCGGCCGACGGTGGAAAAACGTGGGAGACAAACTGGATCTGCGAACTGAGCCGTTAAGCACAGCAACGGCATCTCAATACAATATGAAGACCGCGATGCTTGGTGCCTTCGTAGCCGTTTTAGCCTGCGCATTCTCATCGGCTCAAACACCGGCCGAAAAAGAAGTGCTCCAGTTCGAGCGCGATGCGTGCAAAGCATTTCTCGATGCGGACCCTATCGCGCTTGACCGCGTGCTCACGCCTGACTTCACACTGACGCTTTCAAATGGGGAGGTAAGCACACGCGGGAACGAGATCTTTGAATTGCGCAATGGGAAGGTCCACTATGACATGTTTGAAAATTACGACATGAAAGCGCGGCTTTACGGCAATGACATGGCGGTTGTTCTCGGAAAAACGCGCGTAAAAGGAACAGCCGACGGCAAACCGTTCGATCGAATCGTGCAGTTCACGGACACGTTGATCAGGCGCGATGGTTGTTGGCAGCTTGCGGCGGGACATGTTTCCCGGATTGAGAAATAACACGTAACTGTTTGCGGCTGACACAGACCCCTCTACAGACTTCCTGCTTCACTCATTCGATTTTTCTGTACAAACAAAATGCCGGATGTCGATTCTTACGATTCGTCATCCGGCATTGCAGTCGATGTGCAGCAAAGACTGAATTGTGCGTTACCGTCTTTCTTCCTTGAGCCTCACTCACTTTCGTTCGTGAGGTCTTCCACGGCATGTCTGAGTTCTCGAGAGACCTCAGAGTTAGCCGTCGACCTATTCAACCACTGCCGAAGCAGTGATGAACTTCTCCTTAGAAAGGAGGTGATCCAGCCGCAGGTTCCCCTACGGCTACCTTGTTACGACTTCATCCCAGTTACCGCTCATAGCGTAGGACACTGCTTCCCTTGCGGGTTGGCACATGTACTTCGGCTACAAGCGACTCCCATGATGTGACGGGCGGTGTGTACAAGGCCCGGGAACGTATTCACGGCGCCGTAGCTGATGCGCCATTACTAGCGATTCCGGCTTCATGAAGTCGAGTTGCAGACT
>JBPYFC010000057.1:0-5081 GCA_051984705.1 Chthoniobacterales bacterium
CGAGTTCCGGGTCTCTGGTTCCGAGTTCCAGGATCGAAACCACAACGATTGAAACGCCCGAAGTCACCCGGAACCCGAAACCCGGAACCCGAAACCTGGAACCTGAAACCTCTCCCCCATGCCAGGAATCGGAATCACCGGTGGTGTTGCGACCGGGAAATCGACGGTTGCTCGTCGTTTGCTTGCGGCACTCGGCGGTACCGTACCGGCGGATTTGTTTGACGCCGATTTTGAAGCCAGACGATTGACGGATACCGATTTAGTTGTACAAGAGAAGATTAGGTCGGCTTTCGGAGCTCAAGTTTTTGATTCTGAAGGCAATCTCGCCCGGAACCGGTTACGAGAGTTGGTGTTTCACGATGCGGTTGCTCGCAAAACGCTGGAATCCATTCTCCACCCGAGAATCCGTGAAGCGTGGATTGGTCGCACCCGCGGAGAAAGACTGCTCCTTGCGGATATACCATTACTCTATGAGACCGGGGCCGAACCTTATTTCGATCGAATAATTGTCACTGCATGCAGTCGCGTCTCTCAAATCCAGCGCCTGGTTCACGGACGGCAACTCTCGGAATCGATTGCACGTCAGATGATTCAGGCGCAGATGCCACTCGAGGAAAAAGTCAGGCGGGCGGATTATCTAGTTTGGACAGACTGCCCGCCGGACATTACCGACGAGCAAGTTCGTCGGATCGGAAGGGAGATTATTGAACGCTATGACGGAGCCAGCGGCTGACCCCACGCCAGTGCCGGGATCAGAATATCTTTCTGAAAACGGTACCGTCATCGAACTGGAAAGGCTCCACCGGCTCGGCCATCCGGCGTTGCTCGAGCTGGCGCGTCAACTGAACTTCCGCGTCTCACACGAACGTACCCGTCATCAGCTCATCTTTGATCTGGTTAAGAATTATGCGGCACGCGGAATAACTCCGATCGGAGAGGGTATTGTCGAGATCTCAAACGAGAATTACGGATTTCTGCGTTGGGATGCTAACAATTTCACCCCTTGTCCCGAGGACGTCTATGTATCCGCCGCTGTTCTGAAGAAATTTGGAATTCGCTCTGGCAACCGGGTTCGAGGAACGATCCGAGGGCCGCGCGATAAAGAGAAATTTCTAGCGTTAGACCGAGTCATCAGCATTGAAGGGATACCGGTCGAGCAATGGACCGAGCCCAAGTTGTTCGATCAATTGACGGCGCTCTTCCCGGACCGCCGAGTTCTTTTGGAGAACTCGAAAACGCGCAGTATCACTCCCAGGGCAGTGGATCTGATTGCTCCTTTGGGCCGGGGACAACGCGGACTGATCGTTGCGGCCCCGCGCACTGGAAAAACATTGCTCCTCAAGGATATCGCACAGTCGATCCGCGCAAACAGTCCGGATATCCATCTGATTATGCTTCTCGTTGACGAGCGCCCTGAAGAAGTCACCGACTTCAAACAATGCGTCGATTGCGAAATTTTTAGCTCCACGTTCGATGAGAACCCAACGCGACACGTTCAAGTCGCGGAGCTCGTAAATGACCGGGCAAAGCGCTTGGTCGAGCTAAAAAAAGATGTTGTGATCTTGTTGGACAGTATTACTCGGTTAGCTCGCGGCTACAACGCCCTCCAGTCCGGCAAAGGACGGACTATGTCGGGTGGCGTCGAAGCGAAAGCGCTCTTGAAACCGAAACGGTTCTTTGGTGCGGCTCGCAATTGTGAGGAGGGCGGCAGCTTGACCATTGTGGCCACGGCGCTGGTCGAAACTGAGAGCCGGATGGACGAGGTAATCTTCGAAGAGTTCAAAGGGACTGGTAACATGGAGCTGCATCTGGACCGAACGCTGGTTGAGAAGCGGGTTTACCCTGCGATCCACGTCTTGAAATCAGGCACGCGGCGCGACGATTTGTTGTATCACCCGGACGAATATGAGCGAGTCACTCTTTTGCGAAAGAAACTGGCGCAGTTACCCGCTATCGAAGCCATGGAAGTTCTTGTGAGCCAACTCAAAGCGACCAAGACCAACGCGGAGTTGCTTTTGACAGCTCTCCGGTAAAGGAGCGACTGAGTGGAAGCGGCTCCGATCAGCAATGCAGATGCCCTCACGATCGCCGACAACGATCGACTGGCGGAATGCTGCCGCTCCCTGCAACGCTTTGATCGGATAGCGATTGATACTGAAGGCGATAGCCTCCATTGCTATTTTGAAAAGCTATGCCTTATCCAGGTTAGCGTTCCGAACCTGAATCTGTTGGTAGATCCACTGGCGGCGCTAGACTTTGACGGATTCAACCGGACGCTTGCGCAACGGCAAATCATTTTGCACGGCTGCGACTACGACCTCAGAATGCTGCGCCGCGGGATTGGGTTTGCACCCGGGCCGGTCTTCGATACCTACCTGGCGGC
Organism: Chthoniobacterales bacterium; assembly: GCA_051984705.1. GTDB lineage: Bacteria > Verrucomicrobiota > Verrucomicrobiia > Chthoniobacterales > JAFAMB01 > JBKPBY01. The sequence goes on from JBPYFC010000057.1 coordinate 2,384, forward strand.
GAAGCTTGTTGGACTAAAGGAAGTCGGCCTGGCGACTCTGTTGAAGAAATTCTTTGGCGTTGATACTCCGAAATCTTCGCAAAAGGCGAACTGGGCCAAGCGTCCACTCACCCCGGCGATGATTGAGTATGCCATGAACGATACGCGCTATCTCATTGAGCTTGCAGAAAAGCTGGAGGCTGGGTTGAGGGAAAAAGGCCGCTGGGAGTGGTTCTCGGAGAGCTGTTTTCGAGCTGTTCAGGCGGCCGCGGAAGATCGCGAGAAAGATCCGGAACGGGTCTGGAAGATCCCAGGAAGCGCGCTTCTGAAAGGAAGGCCTTTGGCAGTTCTGCGCGCGCTCTGGCGGTGGCGCGATGCAGAAGCGCGAAAGGCTGACCGGCCCGCGTTTCATATCATGCGAAACGAAGAGCTCCTCGAGCTGGCTAAATCAGAAGGTCGTTCCCCGTTTCCGCGCCATGTCCAAGGCTCGCGCCGTGCGCGTTTAGAAGATGCGATCCAGACCGCACTTAATCTCCCTGAGGCGGAATGGCCGCGGCGCGTTTCCACTCCGTCGAAGCGGCCTTCACAAGAGGAAGAGCAGCGTTTCGATCAGCTTAAAAGACGGCGAGACCAAGTTGCTACTGAGCTCGATCTCGATCCTGGCATGGTCGCTTCCAGACAAGTATTGGAGCGGATTGCGCGCGAGCCGGCAACGACCGAAACCGGGCTCATGCAATGGCAGCGAGAGATTCTGGGGTTGTAAAGGTGTTCTACGCGAGGATGGCCTCACAAGGTCGCCATAAATCGCCACCCTACCGATTGTTGGTCCTGATCGTCGGGGGGCTGAGCTTCAGCTCGGCCTTGTCCGGATTGTAGCTCCTTGACCTGGATCGTTTCCACTCCGCCCGTGATGATTCGCCGTCGCCCGCGCGATTTGCTGCAGGAGTTCCCGTAGCTCGTTTGGCTCCTGCACAGACAGACGTTCCCCGAACGAAAGTAGCCAGCCCGCGTACCAGTTCCATTTATCTCCTTCGATTCGAAAACTCACTCCGCTTTCGTCTCGTTCTTCAGAAAGGAGCCTGAACGGCGCCTCTTTTCGCACGCGCTCGGCTGCGACCGGGTCGGTCTTTATAACGCCTGTAACTCTTTCGACTTCCTCCTCGTAACGAGCTAAAAATGCGGCCAACGAAAAGTCGTCGTGAGGGCCGAATTGCTCAGAGAGCAAAGCCAGAGATTCGATCCGGTCTGATCGAAAGTCGCGATAATCTCTGCGTAAACGGCACCAGGCGATGAGGTGCCAGCGATCCCCGTAATAGGTTAGCCCTAGTGGCTCAACGTCTCGGTGGGTAGGCGCCGGTGCCCCGGAGTTTCGATAGGCAATACGTAAAACGGTTCGATCCGCCAACGCCTTCTGAATGGCGAATAAGCTCGCGGCTCGGCCGCGATGCGGGCCCTGTGCGATTGACATCCGGCTCTCCAGCCTGGCGATTCTGTCCTGATGATCTTGCGGCAGAACCGCGCGAATCTTTGCTAGCGCTGATCCCATTGACCGGCTAAGCGAACTGTCGGCAAACCGGTCCATTAACAGGGCCGCGGTAATCAACGCTGTGGCTTCTTCGGCGGTCAGGTGCACGGGCGGAAGATGATACCCTCGAACAATGCTGTACCCCACACCGGCCTCTCCGACGATAGGGACTCCTGCTTCCGCAAGGGCGGCGATATCCCGGTAGACGGTTCGGACGCTGATAGCAAATTCCTCAGCAATTTCCTCGGCCCGGGTTACTCTGCGTCCCTGCAGATGGATCAAAATTGCGACGAGGCGATCGATACGATTCACTCAGCATATTTTACTCCGATCGCCCCAATTTGCGCACAACATTGTCGATTAAATCGGCTGAGGTTATGCAGGCAGCGGTCTTTGCCGAGCGCAGCAACATTCCATTTCTACGGAACGGTCTGTTGTATGCTCGACCCTGACCCTGGAGCGTCCAAGAACCGAGAGGTTGAATGGCCTGAATTCCGGTTCGGCTACAGGTTTTCTCCGTTCAGCGGTTCCGACGCCTTGGTTCAATTGGCTTAATACGTAGTACGTGGCTTCCGTTAGGTCCATTCCGCGTTTCTCCCCTCTTATTCTCAACAGGTTAAAACTTCCCATCCTTCCCTTGAATCGGGATCGGACGCTCGGTGAAGTTCTGTAATCTTACTCCGGGCTTGGCCGGGGTAGCGCTAGAGGCCGCCCCGAGAAACGCGATGATCAGCGCGCTAACGGCTATCGCCGCGATTAAAGATTCGATCAATGAAGTCTGCGGATTCCGATCCTCTAAGGATTGTTTCTTCGCAACCCTCCTGGGTGAGAACCGTGATCTGGACCCTTCAACCGAGGCCAAACGAGCGGAGCGCCCATTGCATGGAAACGATTCTGAGTTTGCTGTCATGACTATCCTTTCTTTGTGGTGGTAGCAGGATAGACCGACCCGATGACAACCCTATGTCAGGAGTGAAATTAGGTGTTTTCACACCCGAAAAGACGATTCCACGCGGGGCGCTAAGACCAGGCTGTCCGATGGTGGGTTCAGGTCGCGCAGGAGCGTGAATCCTCCCTGTAACGGGCAATGTTCCACGATTGGTAGAGTTTGCGCTCCTGCGCACCTGAACCTAACGATCGAGCATAACTTATATCACAATATATTTCTGTTGTATGGTTTGGCCAATTACTATA
>JBPYFC010000058.1:0-3916 GCA_051984705.1 Chthoniobacterales bacterium
GCCAGGACCTTGTACAAGCCAACGTGACAGGAGACCAAGCTAAAAAGGAAAATAACGACACGCAGCAGCGGCTCAAACAAACTGAGGATCGGCTTGCGACACAAGAGCGACTGACCCAGCAGGAGCGTGATACCCGAAATGAAGAGCTGAATGCGACCAAGGCGAAGCTGAATCAAGTGACACAGCAGTTGACAGCGCGGGACGGCGAAAACAAGGCATTAACTGCTGCGCTTACGGAGGCCGGTCGCAATCTTGAGCAAAAGCAGCGCGCTGAAAATGACCGTCAAGCACTGGCAAAGCGTTTGATGGTGGTGGAGGAAGAATTTAACCGGATGCGTCTGGCTTCGACCAAAAACAGGAGTAAGCCGAGCCCGGTTGCTGAAGGGAGCATTTTGTCAATTAATCGAGACGCCGGTGCGCTGACGATCAGTCTGGGTAGCGCAGTGGGTGTAACCCCAAATTCCCGGCTAACCGTCATGAAGGAAGGAGAACAGCAGATTCAGCTACGGGTCGTTTCGGTTGAGCCGGACAGCTGCGTAGCACAATTTGTCTCTCCTTCGCCGGATAATTTTGCAAAAATAGCGGTTGGAGATCCAGTAACGGTAGGCACGAAATGAAGAGCGTATTATTGGCTGTGTTGGCTGTAGCGATTTTCTCGGGATGTACCGCCACAAATGAAGAAGCCGCCCGGGCATCAAATCAGGCACCACGGTTTGGGCAGCCACAAAGCACCATTCCCTGGAACCAGCCAGAGGAATGGGAAAAGGGTGGTCAACTGGGGTCGATGCCTGGGTTTAATCAACCGCACTAATGTAACGCTGACATCCGCCGGCAACGCCGACAACGGAAGCGGCAGCTGTAAATCGACAATCTCCAGATTGCTTGGGAGACTCCCAGCCCTACCGACAATAGATCACAGGGCGATTCACCGGGAAAGCGACCCTTCATGAGCCGATCCAGAAACAATTGTCGATGAAGATTCTTATCCTGCGCGGCGGAGCTCTCGGAGACTTGATCCTCACTCTGCCTGCTCTTGCAGGCATCCGAAAAGGATATCCCAGCGCCTTGATCGAGCTGTGGGGCCGGTTTCCGCAAGCGGAGCTTACCCAGCCACAATACGCGGATCTGGTACGCGACCTCGATCGAGCTGAAGTCGCTCACCTTTTCGTGAAGCAAGAGCGACCACCCCAGATTGGCTCGTTCGATTTGGCGGTGAGCTTTCTGTCCGACCCTGACTCCACAATTGCTGCAAATCTTCGCGCTGCTGGTATTCCCAGAGTAGTCTCAATTAGTCCGGCCGTTCAAGGGGGGCAGCATGCGTCAGATCAATTCGCCCGCGCCTTAGACGAACTTGGGCTTCCGCGCCTGCGATCGCCGGTTTTCATTCAGGTAACGAAAGCACCGGTCACACAGCGCCAACTGGCGTTTCATATTGGAAGCGGATCGGAAAGGAAAAATTGGCCATTGCCCTGTTGGAGCGAGCTGATTCGCTCTGTTGCCGACCATTTCGACGATTTCTTATTAGTCAGTGGGGAAGCCGACTCCGAGCGCCTGGCGGCATTCAAGGCGCGCAATCAAATTCCCGGTCTGCGCGTACTCCACAATGAGAATCTGCGCGAGCTGGCCAGCGAGCTGGCTGTGAGCCACGTGTTCATCGGCCATGACAGCGGCGTGACCCATCTGGCTGCCGCGATCGGCGTTCCAACCATCGCATTGTTCGGTGGGACTGATCCGAAGATCTGGGGACCGCTCGGCTCTCAAGTCCGAATTGTGGCGAGTGTGGACCGGAAAATGGAATCCATCCTCGTTCAAGACGTGGAACGAGAACTGTCAATTCTCCTAACTCCTAGTTCCTAGCTCCTGTCTCCTCAAAATATACTCGTAACCGTCTTCGAGCGCTTGCCAGCTGGCCTCGATAATGTTGTCGGAGACGCCAACGGTGCACCAGTGATTGTGGTGATCAGTTGAATCGATCAATACCCGCGTCCGCGCGCCGGTGCCTTGGCTGTGCCCAATGATCCGCACTTTGTAATCATCCAAAGTCACAGATCCTATCGCGGGATAAACTGGCACGAGCGCTTTGCGGAGTGCCGCATCCAAAGCGTTGACCGGGCCATCCCCTTCTTCGGCCGTGTGAATTTCCTGGTCTCCAATACGCAGCTTCACTGTTGCTTCGCAAGTCTCATACTTGTTTCGGACGGATCGGATATAGGTCGAATGGTACTCGAGCACTTCCCAAAAAGATTTGAGTGGACCTAATGCTCTGCGGATCAGCAGTTCAAAGGAGGCCTCTGCTGCTTCGAATTCGTATCCAAGGTGTTCAAGGCGTTTTACCTCTTCCAGAATCGCCGCCACTTCGGGCGAACCCTTTTCCAGGCAGAACCCCAGCTCACGCGCCTTGAGGATCACATTGCTTTGTCCAGAAAGCTCCGAAACCAGGATGTGTTGATGATTACCAACGGTGTTCGGCTCAATATGTTCATAGGTGCGAGCCAGTTTCTGGACGGCGTTTACGTGCATTCCACCTTTGTGCGAAAATGCGGTGGTACCGACAAAAGGCGCTCGGATGTTGTGTTGGCAGTTTGCCAGTTCATCAACAAAGAGTGACAGCTCGCGCAAACGCGAAAGGTCTGGCACGACCGGCATCCCAAGTTTGAGTTGGAGATTCGGGATGACGCTGGTAAGGTTGCAATTTCCAGTCCTTTCTCCGTACCCGTTAATTGTGCCTTGCACTTGGACTGCACCTGCGCGAACGGCTGCGAGCGCATTCGCGACGCCTAGTTCACAGTCGTTATGAGTGTGGATGCCAATCGGAACAGGGAACTGCTTGGTCGTCGCCGACGTGATTTCGCTGATCTCGTGAACGATCGTACCGCCGTTGGTATCGCACAGAACCAATAAATCTGCGCCCCCATCCGCCGCCGCTTCGAGCGCAGCAAGCGCATATTTCGGGTCATCTTTGTATCCGTCGAAAAAATGTTCCGCGTCATAGATAACTTCTTTACCGTGCGACTTCAGATAGCGCACCGAGTCTCGAATCATGCGGAGATTTTCCTCTGCGCTTACGCGTAAAACTTCGGCTACATGCAGACGCCAGCTTTTTCCGAAAATGGTTATCGTCGGTGTGCTGGCAGCTAAGAGCAGCGCAATCTGCGGGTCCTCGTCCGGATTGGTGTTTGGTTTACAGGTACTGCCGAACGCGCACAGCTTCGCGTTCAACCACTTCTTGTTTTTCGCCTCGGAAAAGAACTCGACGTCTTTTGGGTTAGATCCGGGCCAGCCTCCCTCAATGTAGTGAATGCCAAATGCGTCAAGTTTCTCGGCAATGCGAATCTTATCGAGTACGCTGAAAGAAATGCCTTCTCCCTGCGTTCCGTCCCTCAGGGTCGTATCATAGATCGTTACCTTCACAACATAAAGCTTCGAGCCAGGAAGTTCCTGTACGCGAGAAACGCAAGCTGTCCAGTGGAGTTTCGGTTCTGAGTTTCGGGTTCGGGGTTTCGAGTTCCGGGCAACGCAGATCCTAGAAGGCCCGGAGCCCGGAACCCGGAACTCGGAACCGAAACCGCGACATTTACACGGGTCGTGGGTTCAATCGCTGTTGTCTGTGCACCCGCCGGGTAGGCGAATTTAGCAACTCGGGGGGAATAAGGATGCACAGTCAGGAATCAGGACTATTGTACTTTAGTCGCTGCGCCTGGCGCGGCGTTTTGGATCCCCTAAAACGGGATCCGGAGGCAAAAAGATGAAAGCAAATGTTCGTTGGTTAACGCTCCTTGTGCTCGGAGCAACTCTATCCTCGACGATCGCTGTGGAACGGAATAACGTTCGAATCGATTTCGTCCAGCCGCAAAGGTTTACCGATTTCCGTATCCAGGGCTGGAACGAAATAGGGTCCGCACCAATCTTTGCAAAC
>JBPYFC010000059.1:0-4987 GCA_051984705.1 Chthoniobacterales bacterium
GGCGCGTCGGTATCCCAACCATCGCTCAAGATGAAAACGGTTGTATCGGTGGAACGTATTCTCCGGCCGTACCCCCGGTTGAATTCACGCAACGCACTCCCAATTTTTGTTCCTCCCGACCAGAAAGTTTCGATCGCCGACAGCGCCTTTAATGCTTCCGGAAGAGTCGTCGTTTTCAGGGCGCTGGTCACATCCACTAACCGCGTGCTAAACACGAAACAAGCTAACTGATCGAAATGTTTGCCGAGTGCGTAAGCGAATCTGAACAGGAAATGGCTGTAAGGATTCATCGAATCACTGACATCTAATAGAATTACCAGTCTCGATGCTTGGGTCTTGCGTCCTTTGTAGCGCAGCTCGATCAATTCGGTGCCCCGCGCCGCCGCAGCCCTTATCGTGCGCCGCAAATCGATTCTACTCCGTGAATGGACGACTTGAACTCTTCGTGAAAGTCGAAAGCTCATCCGGCGCAGCAATCGTTCCGAAAGCTGCTCTAGTGGGCCAAGATCTTCCCCCGCCAGCTGAGAAAAATCGATCTTGCTCAGCCGTTCAATCGATGTTGCACCAGCGACCGTTTTCCGCTCCCGAACAATTGGCTGAGACTCTTTCGATTTATGATCGCCAGAGAAAAAATAAGCTCTCTGCCCGGCGGTCTCGCCCGTCGAGCCGAACAGCCGGACAAGGGACCGTTCGGGCTTATCCAGCTGGCGTCCATACCAGAACGATTCAAATAATGGATCGAAAAGGTCCCACTCCTTTTTCGAGTGGCAAAGCACCGTTCGGAGTGCATATCTCAGCGATTCACCGTTAACGATGCGCGCGGCGCGCACAGAGTCGATCGTTGACCGGACGCTCGAATCCAGCCCATTCCGATAGGCGAACCGGCAAAATTGTACAATACTCGACTCAAAGTCATCACTGATGGATTGGCCGGGCGCAGCCGGAGCCAAGTTTGACGGCATGCGACCCTCTTTCATAGTGTTATTGAGAGATCCGCGACATTAGGTTCTCGATTCCCTCCTGCCTGATTCTGGCCAGATCGCTAGCCGATTTCAGCACGCATCCTAACATCTGTTCGGCGGTTGCGGGATCGAATTGCCTCATTCTGAGCAGCATGGAAGCTCGCGAAAGGTCGAGTGTTTCGGCCACGCCTGGAGGCTTCGAGAGATTCATTTGTCTGATCAACTGGACGAACCGAACAACCTTTGAGCCCAGGTCGCGATCGAACTCCGGCAGCCTGGCTCGTACTATCTCGATTTCTTTTTGGAGAGAAGGATAGTCAATCCAGTGGTAGAGACACCTGCGTTTAAGCGCATCGCTTAGCTCGCGGGTACTATTAGAGGTCAGTACCACGTGCGGGATTTGTTTTGCCTGAATTGTACCGAGTTCCGGAATCGTGACCTGAAACTCCGATAAGATTTCCAGCAAAAACGCTTCAAAGGCTTCGTCCGCTCGATCGATCTCATCAATCAGCAAAACCGGGGACGCTGATTCGCAAAGAATCGATCGTAGCAGAGGTCGTTTCAAAAGAAAATCATTGCCAAAGATGTGGCGTTCCAGCTCTTCGGCCGGTTTGTCGCTGTGCTCCCTGGCTTTGATCGCCAGGAGTTGCTTCTGGTAGTTCCATTCGTATAACGCCGATTGAGAATCCAATCCCTCGTAACACTGGAGGCGGATGAGTTCCGTCCCGAGGTAGGAAGCAAGAACCTTAGCAACCTCGGTTTTTCCCACTCCGGCGTGTCCCTCGATTAGTAAAGGTTTCGGGAGTCGTACGAGCAGATAGACCGCAGTTGCCAATCCAATGTCAGCAACGTATCCGAGGCGTCCGAATCCGTTTATGAATTCGTCGATTTCTCGTAATTCAGGATTTTCAGCGCCGGCGGTAGGAGAGGGCATCTTTATCTGGTTTCTGAAATCGCCCAAAACGTGATGATCACGGATCTTTCTTTCCTCCAAAGATCTGCTTCACAGACCGCGCGATGCCCTCTCCGATCGCAGAAGCGACGATTGGCAAGGCCTTGATTGGTTGCGGTTCGTTGCCGGTTTCTTCGGCAGGTGAAGCCGGGGATCCACTCTGCTTGGAGCGCTCTTTCTCCAGTTCTCTCCGCAAATTCGCTGTAAACTGTTCAAACATTTTGTTGGATACTTCCTGGATCATCCTGGCACCCAACTGCGCCAAAAGACCGACCACATTAATTTCCGAGACAGTCACGACCTCGCTGCCGCCCTGCGGCAGACTCCGCACCGAGCCGCTCATCTTCATGGAGGCGCTTCCCTTACCTCTGATATCTTGTCCTTTTCCGACCATCTCAATTTCATGTGAGTTGTGATCCAGGCGTTCGATATGGGCCTGCCCTTTGTAGTCGGTTACGCTTGGACCGACCTGCACCTTGATCAACCCTTTGTAGGTGTGTTCGTCTATTTGTTCAGTAACCTGGGCGCCTGGAACGCAGTTCGCCACTTTGCGTGGATCGCTCAGAAAAGCCCAAACACTTTCCAACGGCTCCTGAATCTGAAAACTCTTCTCGATCCTGATTGCCATAACTAACTAATCTGCCACCCCCTTTTCCTTAAGAATCTGCCAAACCTTCCAGGGAGTGATGGGCATATCGATGTGTCGGACTCCCAGATGCAAGAGCGCGTCAACCACCGCGTTTACAAATGCCGCGGGCGAGCCAACGTTCGGCGACTCGCCTACTCCCTTTGCGCCTAGCGGATGATGTGGCGAAGGTGTACAAGTTTTACCGGTTTCCCAATTAGGCGTCTCGACCGCGGTTGGTACCAGATAGTCCATGAAGGTTCCTCCCTGGACATTGCCGCTCTCGTCGTAACCGATTTCCTGCATAAACGCGATAGCTAGTCCTTCGGTCAGGCCGCCATGGATCTGACCCTCGACAATCATCGGGTTGATAATATTGCCGCAGTCATCTACCGCCACAAACCTTCGGACTTTGATTTCCCCGGTGCCTTTGTCGATGTCCACAACACAAATGTAAGTGCCGAACGGAAACGTAAGATTAGGCGGATCGTAGTAATGAACCGCTTCGAGTCCTGCCTCCAAATCGGGCGGAAGATTGGTATATGCCGCGAAAGCGATCTCCTGGATGGTCTTGGCCTTGCTCGGTGCACCTTTTACATAAAATTTGCCCGGCTCCCATTCGAGATCTTCTGCACTTACCTCCAGCAGGTGACCGGCAATTTTTTTTGCTTTCTCTCTGATTTTCCGTGAGGCCATCGCCGTCGCTGCTCCGGCGGTAGGCGTGCTTCTGCTGGCGTATGTCCCAAGACCATAGGGCGCAGTATCTGTGTCACCCTCTTCTACGGTGATGTCTGCGACTGGGATGCCGAGCTCTTGTGCTATAATTTGCGCAAACGTTGTTTCGTGGCCTTGACCCTGAGCTTTGGTTCCCATCCGCGCAATTGCTTTACCGGTCGGATGAATTCGGATCTCACAGCTGTCGAACATCTTGATTCCGACGATGTCGAACGTGTGCGCGGGTCCGGCGCCGACGATCTCGGTGAAGCTGGAAACGCCAATACCCATCAACTCACCGCGCTCGCGCTTTTCTCTCTGTTCTTTTCGCAGTTCTCGATAGCCAATCTTTTCGAGCGCCAGATTCATTGCTGCCTGGTAATTGCCGCTGTCGTAAGTCCAGCCGAGTGGAGATTGATAAGGAAATTTATCGGGCGGAACGAAGTTTTTTAATCTGAGGTCGACCGGGTCGATCTGTAACTCAGCAGCCAGAACATCCATTACGCGCTCGATCAAATAAGCAGCTTCCGTCACTCGAAAAGAACAACGATAAGCGATGCCGCCGGGCGCCTTGTTTGTGTAAACGCCGTCCACTTCACAAAAGGCGGTCGAAAAATCATACGAGCCAGTGCAGATGCTGAATAACCCCGCAGGGAATTTCGACGGCTGGGCCGCAGCGTTAAACGCTCCGTGATCGGCGAGCGTCTTGACGCGCAGAGCCTTGACTTTTCCATCCGCCTCAGCAGCCACTTCAGCTGTCATATGATAATCGCGCGCAAAGCCGGTCGACTGTAGGTTCTCGGAGCGCGTCTCGATCCATTTCACCGGACGGCCGAGTTGAAGGGAAGCAACGACCGCGCAAACATAGCCCGGATAAATCGGTACCTTATTGCCGAAACCACCGCCGATATCGGGAGCGATAATCCGAATATTGTTCTCGGGGATTCCCGCAACCAGGGCGAAAAGGGTCCGATGAGCGTGAGGGGCCTGCGAAGTTTCCCAAACAGTCAGTCTCCCTGTTGCGGGGTTGAAGTCAGCTACGCAGCCGCAGGTTTCCAGCGGTGCTGGATGGCATCGTTGGAAGACCGCCCGAACCTCGGCACGGACCGGAGCGGCTTGCAGCTCCTGATCGGTCCGGTGCCGATCGCCTACCTCCCAATGAAAAATCTGATTCGTCTTCTCTTCCCGGTCGTCTCGGAGAATGGGAGCGTCCGCATCGAGAGCCTTGTGCGGATTCACCAGAACAGGCAGCTCCTCGTACTCGACCTCGACCAGCTCGGCGGCGTCGGCTGCTGTGTAGCGATCCTCGGCCACGACAAAAGCTACCTCCTGCGACTGGAACAAAACTTTTCCAGTGGCTAGCACCATCTGCTTGTCATGAAATAAGGTCGGCATCCACGAAAGACCCGCCTTTTCAAGGTCTTGACCCGTAATGACCGCCAGAACACCAGGATGATTCTTCGCAGCTTCTGTGCGAATAGCTGCAATTTTGGCGTGAGCATAAGGACTCCGGATCATCTGCCCATAAACCATTCGGGGGAGGCGCACGTCGTCGACGTAGGTGCCTTTCCCTTGAACGAAACGCAGATCTTCTTTTCGTTTTACTGAGTGCCCCATTCCGCCGACTTCAGCCGAGGTCTTTTGTAGCATCTAGTCCTCCGATTATTTGATTTTGTCCGCCGCATATCGGACCGCTTTGACGATGTTCTGGTACCCTGTACAGCGACAAAGGTT
>JBPYFC010000060.1:0-2533 GCA_051984705.1 Chthoniobacterales bacterium
TTGTCGATCAGTTGCGCGAATTCAGCTTCCATTCCTTTTAATCGTGGGCGAATCAACGCTTCGACTTGCGCCGGCAACTCCTGGCGGATACGCACCAACCATCGCAGTCGGGCACCGGCACCTTGAAGGCCAAAGATCATCCGCTCCAACCTCTCTTTCTCCATGATTGAGTCTTGGTTGATATGAATCAGGTTAGCCGCTTGCCTGGCTTCGACCGGGATCACCGCCAACCTTGTTTGGATCTTTTCCGAGATGTCCCCGCTCGACAATATCACTCTCCAGGCGGCGATAATCTCGAGCAGGTCGTCACGCAGGATGCGTTGCGGCAGCACCGGCCAGATCACTCGACTGATAACGGCCGCAATGGCCAGTCCTGTTAATAGCCCAAGGAAAGAACTGTAAATGGTTTTCGTTGAAACCGGCACCTGAGGATTGAGGGCTACAAAAATGCTGGCGCCCAATAATGCCAGGTTCATCCCATAGTTAAGTCCCGCAATCCGTGCAGAAAAGAATCCGTATAGAAACAGAATCAGGAATAGCGCGACGTTCATCGCCCCGTAGTTCGCTAACAACGGGGTTAGAAGCACCAATAACGCAAACCCGAGCGCGTAAACCAACGTAGCGAACGCGAGACGCTGAAACACGCGCTGGTCGCCTGACGTTCCAGCACGCAGTGAAACCCGACTTCCGATGGTGAAAAGCCAGGCCGAAAGAGGAAGAGCCGTGGAACCGGGCGGATGAATCCACCGCATCAGTAAAAATGCGATCGCAACCGCGAGGCCTCCCTTCAGTCCTGTCTTTACCCAGAACGGATCGATTTCCGGGACCAGATCCCAGGCTTTTTTTATCGGAGGAGCCGGATGTCCGATGCGCGGCAATCCTGTCATCATTCCGCGAACGATCTCCAGATCCTCTTTTACCTGGCGCAGGGCGGCGAAATGCCCGAGAAAAGATGTGCCGATGTCGCTCGGTGCCGAGACGATCGTACCATCATCCCGCACTTCACGGTATTTTGCTTCCAGAGAATCAAAGCTTTCGGATAGCCGGCTGCTTGGAATGGGTTGGCCCGGTGAGTGAAAACTTTGAAGCGCACGAAACTCTTCCGAAACAGCCGCAGCAAGGCCCTCTAGTTCCGGCTTGACTCGATCCAACAGCGGCGCCTCGGACGGCAGCCATCGCTCCAATATCAGAGCAGCCTGAAACAAGTTTACTAACGCCGTGATCGCCGCATTATAGTTCGCCAAATGCGAACGGAAGTAAGAACTCTCCCGCACCGCGGCTCGAAACAAATTTCGGAGCGCGCCCATCCTTTGCACAAAGGTACCCTTGATCCGTTCCATCTCGTCTTCCGATAGCGTGCGTTGATGGTGATAAGCGTCCATCTCCTTTGCAATGAGCTGGTCAAGAATTTCGAGGACTGAGCGTGCCGCGCCAACAAACTCTTCCCGGGCGTAACGCGGCCATAGAATTGATCCCACAACTAAAGAAGCGATAATGCCTGCTAAGGTTTCGAGGGATCGGCTGATTCCAATGCTCCAGACATTGTTTGGATCAGAAAGCGCGTAAGTAACGACCGCTATCAACGTATTACCAACCAGGAAGTAGGCATACGGCGTTTGACTGGCAGGGAATTGCCCAAATTTGTAGGTCGCTATCGCGATGACAACGAAAACGATCGATAAAAAAACAACCGGCGTCGTAGAATAGTTCCCTACCACCCACACGCCGAGCAACGCGCCAACGACCGTACCGATAATACGATTGATGGCCTTGGTGGACGTGGCTCCCACATAGTGAGAGTTCATCATGACCATGACTGTTAGAATCGCCCAATTTGAATGATCGAGACGAATAAGCTGCGTCATGAACAGGGCCAAGATCCCCGCCAATCCCATCTTGATTCCATATTGTACTCTCAGATCAGAAAGAACGTCCCAAACAGCAAAATATTGCCTCCATTTTGCTTGGCTGGCTCTGACCTGAGTAACCATCGCTCACGACCAGCCTATTCCGCTTCGATCCTCCACGGCAATCTGGAACATCGTAGAAACGTTTGAGCGCCAGCCGGGCGTTTGTTAGGTTCGAGACTGCCGTGGAACGATCGTCCCAGATGCTCGCTCTGACTCTCAATCATCCTGAGATCAGGCTTTTTGGACTTCTGGTTCCCTGGATTTTTGTTGCCGGCCTTCTGGGATTTTTTATTGCCTGGCTGATCGTTGCTGTGATGGAGCGGACAGGGCTTTCGCGCAGGGTCTGGCATCTACCACTCTTTTTCCTTGCACTGATGGTGCTGCTCACAAGCTTGATCGGCTTGTTCTTTTCTCCATGACAGCGCGGCTATTCAACTACTTCATCACCTTGCTGCTTGTCGGGCTCGCGGTATGGGCCGGCTGGACCGCTTATCAGCGTTATGTCGAAAACCCCTGGACACGGGATGGCCAAGTCCGGGCGAATATAGTCGGAATTGCTCCGAGAGTATCCGGTCCGATCATTCGAGTAGCGGTCCGTGACAATCAGCAGATAAAACAGGGAG
>JBPYFC010000061.1:0-2559 GCA_051984705.1 Chthoniobacterales bacterium
TCGAAAGCGAGTGAAGTCCTGGACAGCGAAAGATTGGTTGGAGTCACAGTTGAAGGAGTTGGGGCTCGGAGATCGGCCCCTTTAGGGCCGATGTTAACCGTCGACCGCCTTAGGCGGGCTGGAGCTCTGGTCGGCCGCGCACAATATACTGCTTCACTCTGGCCAGTACTTTGGGCGGAACTGCGGCAACCACTGCTACGTGCGAATCTTCGTAGCCAATACTCAAAACATTGGCCGCCCGATGCAGCAGCGACAGCAAATCGGTCCGGTTCAACGGAAGAGCCAGCTCAACCTTTGCTACTCGATCGGCTAACATGTCGGCCATTCGGTACAGAAGTTCTTCAATCCCTTCACCGGTCCGGACAGAAAGGAAAACAGCATCAGGAAAATGCAGCCGAAGAGTGTGTATCGTCGCCTGATCCTCAACCCGATCAATTTTGTTGAACACTGTGATCATCCGCTTCGAATCAGCGTCGAGCTCGGCCAGGACCTGCATGGTAGTTTCGAAAAAGTCGTAAACATGCGGGTGGCTGGCGTCCAGAACATGAACGAGAAAATCGGCTAAGGTTGCTTCCTCCAGAGTCGCCTTAAACGCTTCGATCAGACGATGCGGCAGGTTCCGGACGAACCCGACGGTATCAGTCAATAGCAACCCTTGCTCCGATGGTAGATCGATTCGACGAGTCGTTGTATCGAGCGTCGCAAACAGCTTGTTCTCAATTAGCACTTCGGCGCCTGTGAGTTTCTTCAGGAGCGACGATTTTCCAACGTTTGTGTACCCGACGATCGCAGCATGCGGCAGGGGAAGACGTTCGCGATGCTTTCTCTGAAGCGTGCGCCGCGAACGAACCAGTTTAAGCTCGGCCTTGAGCCGATCAATCTGTCTCCGAATCAGTCGCCGGTCGGTCTCGAGCTGAGTTTCACCTTCACCCTTTGCGCCAACGCCACCTGCTTGCCTGCTCAGGTGCCGCCACGCGCGGGTCAGCCGAGGCAACGAATATTCCATTCGTGCCAGATCCACCTGCAGCCTCGCCTCTTTGGTATGTGCGCGTTTTGCGAAGATATCGAGAATCACTTCCTGGCGATCAATCACCGCTACTTGCGAGAGTTCCTCCCAGTTGCGTTGCTGCGCAGGAGTCAATTCGTTGTCGAAAACAATAACGTCCGCTCCAAGACTGCGAGCTTCGAAAACGATTTCTTCCGCTTTGCCAGCGCCAACCAAAAACCTCGAACTCAAATCCTGGACTCGGACCAATTTTCGTCCTCCGATCGGAATACCCAGGGTGTCGACTAATGAATCCAACTCTTCCAGAAGGCTCGTCGCCCCTTCTTGTTCCCCTGAAAGCCGGTAAACGCCGACCAGGAGTGCTTTTTCTGCGAGCTTCGGTCTTTCTTTGATGTCGAACATTTAGTTGAAAAATTGAGCTACGGAATCTGTGACGCGATCGATTTGTTGGTCTGTCAGTTCAGGATAAATCGGCAAAGCCAAACACTCGGCAGCAGCTCGTTCTGATTCGGGGAACTTCATCTCGCCAAGATAGGCAAAACATTTTTGCTGGTGGAGCGCCACGGGATAGTAGATCTCTGTTCCGATCCCCTGTTCCTGCAGATGCTCCCGCAATGAATCACGTGCTGGTGTTCGGATAACGAACTGATGATAGATATGGCCTTCGCTTCCCAATTGAGCTGCATACGGCTCAGCTGGAAGCATAATTTTGCGCGAGAATTTCGCAAATGCATCTTTGTAGCGCTGGGCGATCTCCCACCGCCGTTTCGACCATTGTTCGAGATAAGGGAGCTTTCTCGAGAGCACCGCAGCTTGAATGGCATCCATCCGAAAATTGCCACCAATCTCGGAATGATAATAACGGGGATCCATTCCGTGGTTTCGCAGGATTTTCAGCTTGCGTCCAAACTCGGCATCACGCGCCACAGCCATCCCGGCATCGCCGAAGGCGCCAAGATTCTTTGTCGGATAAAAACTGAAAAACCCAAACTCACTCATTCCACCTGCCCGCTCGACTCGATTCTTCGACGGATACTTCGCGCCTAATGCCTGCGCAGCGTCTTCGATCACCGGAATTCTTCGCTGACGGCACACTTCGCGGATGCCATCCATATCGCAACAAAGGCCAAAAAGATGCACCGGAATAACCGCCCGGATGATGAGGCCATCTTTCGTGGCCAGACCGTCGGCTGATTCTCTACATTCGCGCTCGAAAAACTTACCCAGCTTTTCTGGGTCTAAATTCATCGTCGCGGGATCGATATCCACAAACAGCGGTTTCGCGCCAACTCTGGCGACGCAGCCGGCCGTCGAAAAAAAAGTAAACGGCGTTGTCACCACGGCATGACCGGGACCAACCCCCATCGCCATCAGAATCAGCAGCTGAGCATCTGTACCAGAAGAAGCGGCGACAGCGGTGTTGCAACCACAGAGCTCAGCGATTTGTTGTTCGAATGACTCCACCTTCGGCCCCAGAACAAATGCTTGCGCGTCACAAACCGCGGTAATCTCCGCCAGAATCTCTTCCCGCAACGACTGAAACTGCGTCTTGA
>JBPYFC010000062.1:0-5931 GCA_051984705.1 Chthoniobacterales bacterium
CCCGCTCTAAAATTGCCGTCGTGGTTGCGGCTCAGCCGCGTTGTGACCTTCTGTTCAAATTTTTCTTAAGAGAATCTGAACTAGCACTAACACCAGTACTAGCACTCACTTCCCATGGCAGACGAAATGATCCGCGGATAATTCTTCCTCTGATCTGCGGACCCTAAGTAACTTCGTTGATCAACTCGCCAATCGGCGAGGCGGCGATCTTGACTCTATCGCCGGATAGCAACGTGAAATCATTCGGCGGTACGACGCCGGTCCCAGTAAATAAAAAGGCGCCTGTAGGAAAGCTCAATTCACGGTAAAGGTGTTCGACCAGATCCGCGAATCCCCGCTTGATCCGGACAAGCGCTGTGGTTCCCTGGAATACGGACTGGCCGTCTCGCTCAACGGAACAACTGATTTCAGTGTTCAGATTCAGCGGTTGATCCTCGATCCAGATCGCCGGTCCGATCGCGCAACTGTTATCGTAGATTTTGGCCTGTGGCAGGTACAACGGATTTTCGCCTTCGATATCGCGGGACGAAACGTCGTTGCCTAGAGTATACCCAACAATCTGTCGATCTCGATTGATCGCCAGAACTAATTCCGGTTCCGGTACAGTCCAGCGCGCATCCCGACGAATTCGGATCCTGCCGCCTGGGCCAACGACCCGCCATCCGGCCGCTTTGAAGAAGAGCTCAGGCCGCTCGGCTTCATAAACCATCGAGTAAAAAGCGGCTGCTCCACTTTCTTTGGATTCCTCACGGCGCCCTTCCCGGCTTCGCTCATACGTCACCCCGGCAGCCCAAATCTCCTGGGTACCGGTTGGAGCAAGAATCTCTTCCCAGCCCGGAGGTTCAGCAGCGGCCCCTTTCCTCGATACTTCCAGTAAATGACCGTGGAGATTCGGGAGATTCAATAATTCATCGAAATCGGTGGCGTGAACCTGAAAGAATCGGCCCTCCGATTGCAGGAAGAAGCCTTTTGTGGCGCGATAGAGGTGCATACTTTTAAAACGAGTCAGCGAGAAAGTGATAAGTGAATAGTGATTGGTGAGAGATGATTAATTTGGGATCACCGATTCCACTAATCACCTCTTACGCCTCAGTGCGACGGCCTCGGGACCGCATGCCCTCTGGAGCCGATGAGAAAATCAAAATCTGCTCCAACATTAGCTTGCATCACGCGTTCGCAATATAACCGCTGATAGCCGCCGGATGGCAGCTCGGGAGCAATCCAAGCACTCCGCCGCCGCTCGAGCTCCGCGTCTTCGACCAACAGACGGAGCACGCGGTTTTCCACATCAACTTCAATCAGATCACCGTCTTGCACGAAAGCAAGCGGTCCTCCAACCGCCGCTTCCGGGGCGCAATGTAGTATCACAGTTCCGTAAGCGGTGCCGCTCATGCGAGCATCCGAAACGCGGATCATATCAGTGATACCGCGCTTCAATAACGCCGGTGGCAGTCCCATGTTGGCAACTTCCGCCATCCCGGGATAACCGCACGGCCCGCAATTCTTTAAAACCAGAATCGAATTTTCGTCTGCCTCCAAGTTCGGGTCATTGATTCGCTCACGGTAATGTTCGATGTTTTCGAACACGATCGCTTTTCCGGTATGTTTCAATAAATGCGGACTGGCCGCCGACGGCTTCAGCACGGCTCCGTCCGGAGCTAAGTTACCCCGGAGAACGGCGATGCCACCCGACTTGACCAAGGGATTAGATATCGGCCGAACCACTTCGGTGTTATAACATTCTGCGTTGCGAACGTTCTCCCAGACCGTGGCGCCAGTCACCGTCAAAATATCGCGATGGAGCAGCCCGGCCTCAGCCAATTGGCGCATCACTACCGGCAATCCACCGGCATAATAAAAGTCTTCCATCAGGAAACGCCCCGAAGGCATCAAATCTACCAGCGTTGGAATCGCTCTCCCCAATCGATCCCAATCGTCCAGGGTCATCTTGACCCCAACTCTTCCGGCAATGGCCAGGAGATGAATCACCCCATTGGTCGACCCGCCTACTGCTCCATTGACCCGAATCGCATTTTCAAAGGCTTCACGGGTAAGGATCTTAGACGGCCGCAAATCTTCCCGGACCATCTCAACGATTCGCCGCCCGGCCATCTGGGCAAGTACCCCGCGCCTTGCATCCACTGCCGGAATCGCCGCGTTGTGTGGTAAAGCTATTCCCAGCGCTTCGACCATCGATGCCATGGTAGAAGCTGTTCCCATCGTCATGCAGTGGCCGGCGCTGCGCGACATGCACGCTTCCGCTTCGGAAAATTCGCACAGTGTCATCCGGCCGGCTCTCACCGCTTCTGAGAACTGCCAAACGCTGGTCCCGGAACCGATCAGCTGTCCTTTGAACCGGCCGTTCAACATCGGGCCGCCGGATACCACAATACTGGGGAGATCGCAGCTGGCTGCTCCCATCAGCAAAGATGGAGTCGTCTTGTCGCATCCGGTCAGCAGGACGACTCCGTCGATCGGATTCCCGCGAATCGACTCTTCCACATCCATACTGACCAGGTTGCGAAAGAGCATAGCGGTCGGCCGAAGATTCGACTCGCCTAAGGACATCACCGGGAACTCAAACGCCACGCCGCCCGCCTGCAGCACGCCTTGTTTCACCTTGTCCGCCAGTCCGCGGAAATGGGCGTTGCATGGGGTTAGCTCGGAATAAGTGTTACAGATTCCGATCACCGGCCGCCCATCGAAGGTGTCGTCAGGCAAGCCTTCGTTACGCATCCAGCTCCGATGAATAAAAACATCACGGCTTGTACCTCCGAACCATGCCTGGGAGCGACGGGCTCCGTTAGATAGCTCTTTCATCGAAAAACCTCGCTGAATTTGAATTTCGTTTTTTCATAAAAACTCACCGTAAGTTGCTGATCCCACATCGATAATCACGCCACCTGCCTCGTCAGCGGAACGGCTCAGCCGAAGCTTCGCCCTGCCGATCACCAGTCGCCAATCACCTCTCACATTTCACCTTCATCTCTCACCTCTCACTGTTCGGCGCGCTCCCGGCCATACAGCAACAGCATGGCAATGATCACAATCCCGTAAATCACCTGACGGTCGGCCTCCGGCATTTGTACGACCGAAAGTATCGATTGAAGCAGTGTAATTAGAATGACCCCAGCAATGGTTCCCAGAAAGGTGCCTCGTCCGCCGAGAATCCTGGTGCCGCCCAAAACGACGGCAGCAATCGCCGGAAGAAGATAAGGATCGCCCATTGCCTGGAAGGCGTGAATGGAATAGCCGGCCAGCAGCACCCCCGAAAATGCCGAACAGGCTCCGGAAATGGCGAAACAAAAGAGTACCACCCGCCGAGTGTCGACTCCGGAGAGATAAGCGGCCGATTCCCGATTACCGATCGCGTAGACTCGCCGGCCGAAGACAGTCCTGGTCAGCAATACGATCAGAACCAGTGCTACTAAGCCCCAGACCACGAGCGCGTTGGGAACCCCAAACAATGAGCGCCCAACTGCAATCCAATGCATCGTCGAAGTTGCCCGATCCTGAGGCGCGTAACCGCTGGTATGGACGATCATCAGGCCCTGCGCGAGAACATTGGTTCCCAAGGTAAAAATCATGGAAGGAACGCGGAGATAGGCTACTCCGATTCCGTTAACCAGGCCGGCAAGAAGTCCGCAGGCAACACCGAACGGGATCGCAAGCGCTATTCCCGCTTGCCCCCAGCCGCCCGCAGTCGTCGACATCATGCCGCCGATCGTCACAACCCAAGGAATCGAAAGATCGATCTGGCCCAACAGAATGACCAACATCAATCCTGACGCGACGATCCCGAGAAATGAGGCGACCTGCAATTGTTGCAGTAGATACTCCGGTGAAAGAAAGTTCGACGAGTAGAACGAGCCGACAACAAGCAAAGCGACAATGCAGCCGAACACGGCCAGCACGATTGGATCGATTCGCCTCAGTATCGGGATACGCATCGCCGGTTCTCGATCAGCCTCCAAGATAAATCTCGAGCCGGTTCTTGACTCGCAATAGGCGCAACGAACTCAAGCTCACCGCTCCAAGCAGAACGGCTCCGAGGAACAACGGCTGCCAAAGCGGATCGAGGTCGAATACGATGAGCAAGTCGCCGATCGTTCGGAGAACAAATGCCCCGAAGATCGAACCGATAGCTCCCCCTGAGCCACCGAAGAGCGATGTCCCGCCCAACACCACCGCAGCGATGGAGTTCAAAGTGTAAGTGCTTCCAAGTGTCGTATTCGCTTCCCCTGAATAGGTAACACAGGTCAAAAGCAAACCGGCCATCGCGGCCAGGATCCCGGCCATCAGATAAGCGAAAAACTTGGATCGCCCGATCGGGATTCCGGACATGAAGGCAGCCTGCTCGGAAGACCCGACAGCATACGCGGCCCGGCCCAGGATTGAGCGCTTGTAGGGCAACCAGAACAGGACGACGACCGCCAGCAACAGCACTAGAGTGGCTGGAACACCGCCGGGCAACGATCCAACCATCGCGTCGGCAAAATCTGTATTGATTGTTCCACCAGGAGCAGGCCGTAACCAAAGAGCAACCCCAAGGTAAATGGCACCGGTAGCAATGGTCGCGATGATCGGTTGCAACCGGCCGAGCACAACGATCGCGCCGTTAATCGTTCCACAGAGAGCTCCAACGATCAGTACTGCAGACACTCCGAGAGCGGTTTCGATCGGAGAGCCGTTCACCAGGGTTGACGCAATACAGTTTGCCAGGACGAAGACCATCCCTACCGACAAGTCCAGGCCGGCAGTCAAAACCGGAATGGTCTGCGCCATAGCGACCAACGCCAGCAATACGCCTTTGTTAGCCGCGGTATTAATGACCCTGGGATTTAGACCTGCCGGATGTTTTGTAACATAAACCGTCAACATCGCGATGAGAAGCAGCACTGCAAAAAGAATGCTCCGCTGCGACGCGATATGAAAATGCCAGTCGGGTCTGCGTCTCACCTTTGAAGCGACCGTCGTTCGCTGCTGTTCGTTGTCGTTCGTTGCCGTTCGCTGGTTTTCACCGCCGTTCGCTGCCGGTCGCTGCTGTTCACTGTCGCCCATCGGCAGATTGAGAGCGCTGGTGACAAGATTGCGTTCGGTTATCTCTCGTCCTTCCAGAGATCGTACGACTCGCCCTCCATAAAGCACTAACACGCGATCACAACAGCCAATCAACTCATCGTAGTCTGTGGAATAGAATAAGATCGCTGCCCCTTGGCCGGCCAACTGCCGCAGGGTCTGGTAAAGCTCTTGTTTCGTGCCCACATCGACACCGCGGGTCGGATCGTTAAGCAGGATGATTCGTGGCTCGGTCATCAGCCATTTTCCGATCACCACTTTCTGTTGATTGCCGCCAGAAAGAGCGCCGACCGGACCCCCAATCCCTTCGCAGCGAATATTCAGGAGCCCGATCATCTTTCTGATGGCTCGCTCCTCTTTGTTCTGCTCGATCAGACCGAAGCGAGAGAATTGTTCAACAGCCGCAAAGGAAAGATTATCCCGGATCGACATCGGCAGCATTAACCCTTCGGTCTTTCGATCTTCCGGAATCAGTGCGATTTCTTTTCGTTTAGCCGCGAATGGGTCCTTCAGGGTCACGGCCTTGCCATCGACCGCGACGGTGCCGCTCACCCCATTTAAGACGCCGAACAAAGCCAACAGAAATTCGTGTTGCCCCTGTCCATCGAGTCCGCCTAACCCAACCACTTCGCCTCGTCTGATCGACAGATCCATGCCTCCCAGACGTCCCGCCCAAGAGAGATTCTTTACCTCGAGCACCGGAGCACCACTCGCTGCCTGCGCAGGTTTCGGGGGAAAAACGCTCCGATACTCCCGCCCGATCATCATCTCAACAATCGCATCATCACTCTTGGTCCCAGCCTCGAACGTGGCGACATACCTGCCGTTCCGATAAACCGTGCACTCGTCAGC
>JBPYFC010000063.1:0-2649 GCA_051984705.1 Chthoniobacterales bacterium
GGCGTGTCATTTCGAGGTGCCGGCAAAGCTCGCCCAGGGCCTGCCCGTTTTTCTTAAACAGTTCGTCGAGCAGTTTGCGTCGGCTCGAGTCGGCTAAAGCTTTGAACACTTCATCCATGACATGGCCAAGAATATGCAACTATTTAGTTGCATGTCAAGCGCCCCAATCTCTGCCTGGAAACCAGTGATTGGAGCAAGTAGCGCCAACAAAGAATTGCCGTTCGTCTGGCGGTCCGCTATTTCACGGGGCACGGGCCGGCTACGCTCCAGGATTTCGCTTGGTGGTCGGGTCTGACGATATCCGACGCCGTGGCCGCCTTGGATTTTGTGCATACTCGCTTGGCTCACGAAAAATTAGATGGCGAGACCTATTGGTTTCCGCAAAACGGGTTCGTTGCCACGAATAGCACAAGCCATGTCTATCTTTTGCCGAGTTATGACGAATACTTAGTCGGCTATAAGAATCGCGACGTCATGATTGGCCCCGAACATCGCGCACACGTTTTTTCCGGCAATATGTTCAACCCTGTGATCGTAGCCGGCGGACAGGTCAAAGGAACCTGGAAGCGCACATTGGCGAAAGAGAAAGCCATAGTAACATTGAAACCGTTTACATCACTTGGCCGTAACCCTGAGCGAGCCCTTACACGCGTGGTCGAAAGCTATGGGCACTTCCTAGGGGTGCCAGCAGAAATGGCGAGGGCTTGAATGGCTCGTTAACCAGGGTATAACCGGACTCATTTGTCGGGGAGTGCACCGATTTTCAGAATCCGCGGGGCAATTAGGGTATGGCATGAAAGCGCGGAAACTGGATCAGTGGAGATCGGACGATGAACTGATGGAAGCGGTGGTACGCCGCGACGCGGAAGCGCTTGAGGTCATCTATTCTCGATACGAGTCGCTTTTGCGGACTGTGATTTTGGCGGTGATTCATGATCAATCGGATGTCGATGACGTTCTTCATGACGTCATGCTTCAGGTTTGGGATCAGGGGCACCGTTATGTACCAGGCGAACGAGGCCTTCGTGGTTTTCTAGTTACTCTGGCGCGACGCCGAGCACTAGACCGGGTCCGGCGAAAAACGGCGTACCGGCGCGCGACGGAGCATCTGAAGAAAGAGACAGGCAACCCACTTATCAGGGATCGCACCTCGGCCGCGGAGCAAATTCACACCAGCGATCTGGCGGAACTCTTGAATCGGGCAATCCAGATACTGCCTGTATTCCAGAAGGAAGTTATCCAATTGACCTTTTTCAAAGGGATGAGCCAACGGGAAATCGCAGCTTCCCGATCCATTTCGTTGGGAACGGTAAAAACCCGCCTGCATCTCGCTCTGCGAAAGCTTTACCATTTCCTGCTGCCGATTCAGAACAAGATCTGAGGAATCTGGTTCTCGCCGGATTCCTGATCAGTCCTGTTGGGACACCCAGTCGATGGCGAATCGAACCATCTCTTCTGAATCGCGGCAACCCAACTTCTCTTTGATATGAGCGCGGTGCGTTTCGATCGTTTTCACGCTCCGATGGAGCTGTTTAGCGATCGAAATAGAAGAATGGCCCTTCCCGATGAGGTGCAGCACTTCGAGCTCCCGATCAGACAACAAATCGACCGGCGAAGTTGTAGCCGAATCGGCTGATTGAATGGCCCGAAAGATCAGTTTCTCTGAGAATTTCGGGCTCACGTAGATCTTGCCTGCCATCACGGCGGCAATAGCTTCGACGATGTGATCCATCGCCTCCGACTTCATCACGTAACCTAGGGCTCCAGCTTTAAGTCCGCGCAATCCGTAAAGAGTTTCGTCATGCATCGATACCACAAGGATGGCGAGATGCGGTTTCTCCGCCTTGATCAACTTGATTAATTCGATGCCATTCGTTCCAGGCAGTGAGACATCCAACACAACAAGATCTGGATCGAGTTTCCGCACGGCGTCCAGCGCCTGGGGAGCCGCACCTGCCTGACCGCATACCGTCAGATTTGGCTGCGCATCAATAAGATTAGATAAACCAAACCGAAAGACCGGATGGTCGTCTACGACGAGGATCCTTGTTTTTCTCAACGTTCGACTCGTTTCCAGATTCTTGCCAGGACTAGGCATAACGTGTTCAGACTAATGTTTCCGACTAACGATTCTTGTGAATTCGATGGGGGTGGCGATCTACTCCTTCGTCGACGGAACTTCAGTCAAACTGGGCAATCGCTCTGCCATCCGATTCAGAAGCGTCGTCAGAGCGGAAGCGGATTGCGCGAGCTCGCCTTGACGGCCTTGCTCCAATTTATCTGTTAATAGCTTTGCGCCAAATGCCGCCCCAAGAAGTTCTTGGGCGAAGTTGGCGTGTAACGCTTCCTTGAGGCGTCGTCTCTCGAGCTCTCGCCCTTTCGCTAACAGCTGCGGCCCTTCACCGGGGGAATCACTCCTAAAGAGAACGCAGAGAACGGCTTGTTCCAACGGACTCTGGATAGGTGCAGACCAGATTACCGTTACATTCTCGGCCAATTCGTCGATCGAACAAAAGGTCAGAATGGCTTTCCCTGAAGAAACGGCTTGGCTCCAGCGGTTTTGGTCTTGGCTCGCTAAGCGCGCCCAAATCCGTTCAGAAAAGGAAGCACGCAATTCGTCGGTAGAGGTTAGGCCGACAAATTCGGCAA
>JBPYFC010000064.1:0-5241 GCA_051984705.1 Chthoniobacterales bacterium
AGCGAGCATCCGGAACATATTTGCAGCGAACTCTTGAGCGGTTGTCCGGAGCCCAGTTTATTTTCAATCGTCGCGCGCGTCGCCCCGGCAGTTTCGGCGCTAGTTTACTGTTCCGCCTTCAGCAGGCGCTTGAGGGAATGGGGATTCTTTATGCCACGACTTGGGACCAGCCAGATATGTCGATTCTGCCGAAACATTTTCCGATTCTCTGGGAGGCGCCGCATGCCACCAAACTGTTGGGCAAATGGAAACACTACGCGTTGATACTGAATCAACGTCCGTCACCGGGCCTGGCAGCGACACATGTTGATTCAATTGGAGTGGATGATTTGTGCGGCGGCGCTATTGCAGGTGAGCTGGTTCAACAGCGGTTGAGAACCAGACGCGGGATCTCTACAGAAGAAATTCTGGTGGTCGCCGGACCACAAAATGATTTCCGCAACATTTTGCGAGTTTCAGGATTTCTATCTATCTGGCCTTCGGCCAAAATCATCCGTGCCGACGGATGGTACTATGCGGATGCGTTGAAGCATCGAGAGGAAATTCAGAAAGCCTCGGCTTCGGCAATTTTTTGCGTCAACGATCGTCTCGCCGAAGCGGTCTTAGATATTTTTTCGGAACGACGAGGAAACAGGCCGGTCATTATTGGATTCGACAACGCACCCGTCGCCGAGGCGCGTCATCTTACGACCATCGCGATACCATGGGCTGAGCTGACTCGCGCAGTATCCGCTTTAACCCAAGCGCGAATCGCCGGTGACCGCTCCGTGAGCCGGCTTCAATTGCTGGTTCCGAGACCGGTCATTCGCTCCTGATGGAGCGATAGGTTCCGGGTTTCGGGTTCCGGGTTCCGAGCATGAGCCACCGCGAACGTGCGACGCGAAACCCGGAGCCCGGAACCGATTAGTTCATGCCCGTGATGATTCGCTCGACCGCATCTATCGTGGTGCTTTTGGGGTCGACATCGTCAGCAACCTTCTTCCCGCGTCGTAGTACCACGATGCGGTCAACCACCCGGAAAACGTGATAGATGTTGTGCGCAATCAGGATGCATGAATGTCCGGAATCGCGCGCGTTTCTGACAAACTGAAGTACTCCGCGTGTCTCTTCCACGCCGAGATTGTTGGTCGGTTCATCGAGGATGATTAGCTCGCTCTCGAAATACATAGCGCGCGCAATTGCCACCGCCTGACGTTCTCCTCCCGATAACGCGCTGATCGGAGTGGTTGCCGGGATTTCTTTGCTGATCCCGACCTGTTTGAGAAGCTGGCCGGCAACCCGAGATAGTTCGCTGTGATCGAGGCGGTCAAAGAGCCGCGGCCCTTTTATCGGCTCACGTCCCAGACAAAGATTACGCGCGATAGAGAGTTGCGGTACGAGTGCGGAATCCTGGTAGATCGTTTCTATCCCATGAGCAATCGCGTCGGTCGGATTGCGGAAGTTTACTTTTTCTCCGTGAATATAGATGTCGCCACCCGTCGCTCGAAGAGCACCTGATAAGATCTTGATGAGCGTGGACTTGCCTGCGCCGTTGTCTCCCAGCAGACCAACAATTTCATTCTTATGAATCGACAGAGTAACGTCGTTAAGCGCCTGTACGCGACCGAAGAACTTCTTAATGTGCTCCATTCGGACAAGTTCATCGCTCATATCGCCTCCTCACACTCGCACTTCTCTCTCATCTGGCGGCATAATGTCTTCGTTCCAGCCACGAATGCAGCGCCATCATACCGAGAATAATGGCTCCGATGAAAATATTGTAAGCGAGTCCCGGAACTCCTATCAGCACAATTCCATTTCGCATTACACGCAGAATCAGGACTCCGATCACTGTTCCAATAATCGTTCCGCGTCCTCCAGAAAGCATAGTGCCGCCGATCACGACCATCGCAATGACTTCCAGCTCATACCCTGTGCCGCTGTTTGGATTCGCGGCTGACACCCGAATCGAACTTGCGATTCCCGCGTAAGCTGAAATGATCGCGGCGGCAACGAAGAGAATAATTTTCGTGCGGCTCACCTGTACGCCTCTTGCCCGCGCTGCTTCAGGATTCCCGCCGGACGCTTGAATCCAATTACCCGTCTTAGTTTGTGTAAGCACATAACCCGACAAAATGGCAAGGCCAGCGAACCAGATTAAGGATGTGTAGATCCGGAGATCGCCGATTGGAAATTCCCCGGCGACAACGCTCGTTAAGAATGAGGTCGCGCTCCAGGTGCGCTGGGGAAATCCGCTCGTCAGGTACAGAGCCGTGCCGCGCACGACCAGCAACATCCCGAGTGTAACTAGAAACGATGGAATCCTCAGCCGCGTAACGAGCCATCCATTGGCAAATCCGATCAGGGCGGCCACTCCGATCGCAATGAGGAAACCGACAAAGAGTGATGTGAAATGGGTGTTGTAGCAGGTCCACATCAGAACGGGCGCAAATCCGAAGACTGATCCGACCGAAAGATCGAACTCTCCCGCAATCATCAGGAGCGTCATTCCTAACGTGATCATTCCGAGCTCCGGAGTGAAGGCCAGCAGATTGCTGATATTGCCTGCTGAGAGGAAGGCAGGAGAGAGCGCAGTAAAGACCGCGATCTCTCCGATCAGCAAAATCAATGGACCGAACTCGGCGCTGGAAAAGATCTTCTGCAAGAGCGAGCTCGTTCGCATCGGATCCCTCAGAAGCCGCTTCTAGCCTTTATTTGTGCGACGCACCCTGCAACACCTTGAGATATGTGGGCGCTTTTGCTTTTTCGTAAAGGGTTCCCACGCTAATATCAAAACCGATCGGTATGCCGCTGGCTGCCATTGAAGCCATCGACAATGCCATGTAACTCGTTGCTTGAGGATCCTGCCACATCGCTGCGTTGACATAACCGTCGATCACTTCTTGTGCGGTATCTGGTGAGTTACCCCATCCGACCACTGGAATTTCACCAGCTTTCACACGAACCTGATCAAACACTCGTTTGATGCTTCCTGTAACGAGGTCTCCCAGACCGATGATTGCTTTGATCTTGCTGCGATTTGCAGTCAGATAGTCGGACATTCGAGTAATGATCTCCGCTTGATCGAGCGTGGCCTCGGTGATCTCGTAAGTGATTCCTAGTGGTTTGAAAACGCTATCGATACCCTCTGTCTCCAACTTCTGATAGGTCGCGCCAGGCACTTCGACTGGCATCCAGACGAAGTCGCCTTTCTTAACAAAGCCGTGATCGACCAGGTACTGAGCCCAGCGGCGGCCAATCGCGATGTTGTCGCCACCGACATAGGCGTCGCGTCCGCTCGTTTTGTCTTCCGTGTTCATGATGATTACAGGAATACCGGCAGCGTGTGCTTCAGAAATCACCTTAGTTAAACTCCCCGGATCTGGCGTGCTTGTGACGATTCCTCGCGCATGCGCCGAGATCGCAGCCCGGACAGCCTCTTGATGAGAAGGCACATCGCCAGAGTGGAATGAGGTATGAACCGTATTACCAGTGTCTTTGGCCCATTGTTCTGCGCCTTGGAGGAAGTAGGTCCAAACTGGATCGGTGGGGGACCCATGGGAAATCCAATAGTAGACCTGTTTACCCTCTTCGGCGGACCCGCTGATTGGTAGAAACAGCGCCACAGCGGCTGCACAACAAACTAAGAAGCTAATGAGTTTTGTCATAGGGGGGAGTGTTCCGCCTAATAAAAGCGGAATAGCCCCCATCACCACAAGCAAGATCTTGGGAACTGCCGAAAACTGGTATGATTAAGGGGTTACGGGTTCCGGGTTTCTGGTTCCGGGTTCCGCGCCAGGCAACGGTGCATACGCCCTGAGATGGATGGCATCGCTCGGAACCCGGAACCAGAAACCCGGAACCCGTAACCCTGTTCACTCGATCGCCATTGTTTCTAACTCGGCGAAAACGTATCCAATGAAAATGTCTGCTTCGATACGCAGCGGGACTCGTTGATTATCGTCGGATAACCATCCACGGCCGCTCTTGAATAGCTTGTGTTCCTTGAGCTGCATCGATTTGTCGATCCGCTTTAGCTTCAGATCGAGTTTGATCGCCTTCTTGCGTTCGCCTTGAATCTCGAGGGTATCCTTTCCAACGACCTTTACAGTGGCCAGATAGGGAGCGTTTGACGCCCATACCACGAGCGATTCAGTGTCGCCCGTCTGCAGCGGTTGGCTCCTGACCCAGAGCAGCGCTGTTGCCAGGTCGAAAACCGGGGAGAACTTGAAAACGTTCGGTTTTGCCGGACGGTCGCTGGGTATTTTCTCTCGGATGCCGGTTAACTCCGTTTCGGCAAAATTCACTGTGGTCTTAATAGTCTCGTTTCGATACCACTCTTCTTGGAAGAAATGTATCGGTCTGAGCGTTGCTTTGTTGGCGCTGGACTGGTGGTAAACATCCAACTTAAACAAGGTTCGGGGGAATCCGATGGTCCCGCCGCTAGCTTCAAGCCTGATGAGGTTTCGGCTTGGAGAATAGAAATGAATATCGGCGTGCGCAGCGCGGATACCGCTCCAGCCAAAGCGGTAGGTCAAATGCGCAGCCGGCAAAACATTAAAACGCCCGGGCCCTTTATTTGTCGTCAACGACTTGGCCCACTCCGGATCCTGGTCGGCAGGAGTTGAAATTTGTGTGAGGAGCAGGAGAGCTGCGATGAATAAAACGCGCATACGGTTTGCTGCGGGGCGGCAGGCCGCTGCCGCCGTAGCCCACAATTGTTTTTTACATTGGTGGCAGCTCCACCCGACCGCGCGTCCTTGTTGTTCGTGTCGGCGGCAGGGCCTGCCGCCCTACATATCCGGTACGATGTGTTCAGTTTTCCGAGTCAAAATCCATCCGACGGTTCCGCCGTTTGTCCGACAGAAACTCCAATCGCCTCGCTCCGAGATCAGAGAAACCTGGTCGCCGATATGCAGGCTCTCCAAAGCTCTTGCCGTGTTCGCAGGCCCGTACTTTAAATCGGCGATCGGGTCAACGACGATCGCAGCCGAACGATCTTTTAAACCGAACCCAGCCCAGATCGTCAGTGACAGGAACATGAGGCAGAGGATTCCGCTTAACAATGCGCCGATTCGCCAGGCTCGCTTGCTCTTCGTGATCAAGGAAATGAAGAGGCTGAAAACGGCAATCCAAAAACTGGCCGCAACAATGATCCACAAATAATCGGAATATGTTGCCATTTGTAGTCGCAGGGTGGGAGCGATTGGGTTGTCGACTGCTTTGAGTACGCCGCGCAAATTGACGGCGGCCTCCTCAAAA
>JBPYFC010000065.1:0-4258 GCA_051984705.1 Chthoniobacterales bacterium
GAAATCGGCTCCCAGCAACCCACCAAAAGAACGGGTGAGATCATCCGGACCATTGGGCAAACCTGTAACACCAACGACCATCGGGCCAAGCGAATACCTTCCAAGGGCTACCTCGGACGCCACCGCGACGCCGACTGGTCGCGCACTGGAATGGATACCTTTTGCGTTAGCTGTTGTACCGACGATAGCAACACCTGTTTCTCTGGCGACTTGCAGCGGGATCAAGGTCGCGAATCCACCAGTATCGACCACAAAACTGTAGGCGGATTGCGCGATCCTCCCCTCAACCTCTAGTGCGCCTGATTTAGTAATATTTAACGGCACCCGATGAGATCCGTTCCTTCGAGCTGCTCGAACTGCTTGCTTCCCGGAGTGGTCTTCAGTTGATTCGAAGTAAATGCGCTGGTTACGACAATCGATGACCGCATTTGTCGATTGAAGAATGTCGAGCCCGATAATTCCGTCCATGTTAACTGCATTCGAGCCCTTTAGCTGGCTGTGAAACTCGCGCAGATCGGTGAGAGCAACGGGGCCAGCTCCAAGGTCGCGCGATCCGACCCGCAACGCTTTGATGAAGGCGACGGGGACAACGCGGCTATTCACCTCGATCTGTTTGGGCAAATAAACGCTGCCACCGATTGGCAATCCGAGCGCCTTTGCCTTGGTGGTATCAACGATGCTGAGTGCTGCGCCGGTGTCGACAACGAACCAGGCCGGATGATCATTGATAAGGACATGCACGAAAAGGTGGTTCCCCAGACTCCGGGTCAATCCGACCCCTGGGGTCGCCCCCGTCGTTTCTGTTGCAATTGAACTAGGAAATGCGCCATATGCGAAGTAGGTTGATAACCCGATAACGCAAGCCAAGAGTCTTCGGATCTGCTCCATGATGAATGCCACGAAAGATACACGATCTCCGGTGCGACGATTGCTATTTTTTCTCCTTTTTGTCCTACCTTGCGCCGCACTCGGCCAGCAGGGGTCGGGAGCGCCTGGCTGGGGGAGAATCTGGCAGGAGAGGATGACGATCGGACAGGCCGAACTCGATAGCGCGTTTCGGCTGGCTGAGAAAGGTCACCCCGCTGAAGCCATTGCGATTATCGATTCGATCATCGCCAGGGACCCATCGAATTGGCGCCCTTATTTTCTAAAATCAGCCGTTTTAGTGCTCGCCAAGCGAGGGGACGAAGCCCTTAAGGAGATCGACACGAGTATCGGATTAGCGCGCAAGGGCAGGGTTTCACCGGGATTGCTTGCCGAGCTTTATGCCAGCAAGGCGCGCAGTTGTATGGATTACGGGCGTTATGCGGATGCAAAACGCTCGTTAGACGCCGCATTGCGCCTCCGGCCAAACGACACCACGACCCTCAACGATTTAGCCTGGATGTTGGCAACGGCCAAAGACGGCCGGGTTCGCGATGCACGTCGTGCGGTAGCCCTGGCGACCAAGGCTTGTGAGCTCGATAGATGGTCGAACGCGTTTACAATCGATACCTTGGCTGCTGCGCTGGCCGCTGCCGCCAATTTTTCTGATGCCGTGAAATATCAACAATTGGCGATCGCAAAACTGGAGCCGAACGACCGAAAAACCCAGCTTCCAGCCATGCAACAGCGATTGCAGCAGTATTACGCAGGAAGAACCGAGTAGCAGCGGCTATTGCCGCTGCTGTTTTCCGTCTGCCGTATCCAGTCGTCTTCCGTTGGCGTGCGGGTAGAGTCAACGGTCGACGGTTGAGGGTAGACTCCTTAGAACTGAATCTGCAATGGCAACCGGGCGTACAATCCCGCCGGATCGTTCAACGACTGCAGTTCCTTCAATTCATTCTGCAGCTCCTGCAACCCCTGGCTTAGGGGGTCAACCTTCGCAACAGGCGGACGAGGAGCGGCTTTCAACAATTCCTGAAGCCGTTCTGGGAAACCTTTTTTGGTGGGAAATTCGCTGACTCGGGGGTGTTCACCCAATTGCGCCAGCTTTGCCGCGTATAACACTGCCGAACGTAAGCCGCCGGTTTCATCGACCAACTTGATCTTTCCCGCTTCTACGCCGGACCAGACCCGGCCTTGTGCGATCTCATTTACCTGGTTCACCGAAATTTTCCGTCCGTCCGATACATGTTCCAGGAATTCTTCATACGACTTGTCCAACATCTTCTGGATGATCGCCATATCCTCGTCGGTCTTCTGTTTGAACGGCGAGAAAAGCGAAGCAAGCGGCTTGGTAGTGGTCACCGAATCGGTCGTGAAGCCGTTATCATTGGCGATCTTCTCGAAGTTCACCTGTAAACCAAAAATTCCGATGCTCCCCGTAATTGTTGTCGGCTGAGCAAAAATTCGGGTCGCCGCAGCGGCGATGTAATAACCACCCGAAGCAGCGTACGCGCCGAACGATGCAATCACCGGCTTAATCGGTACAATGGCCTTTATCTCGCGATAAATCTGTTCGGAGGCCCAAACGCTGCCTCCAGGACTATTAACCCGGAGCACAATCGCTTTGACATCTGGGTCCTCGCGCAGTTTGCGGAGTTCTCGTGCAAATTTGTCTCCGCCGACCTGTCCCGGTTTTCCTTCTCCTCCGACGATATCGCCTTCCGCATAAACAACGGCCACCCGGCTACCAGTAATCGGCGTGCTCGACCGATACCCGCGACCGCCATTCAGATAGTTGGGTACCGTGAGTTGGTTGAAAGTGTTGTATTTTTTGTTGACCCCGTACTGTTTTTTGAAACGCTCGATAATCTCAGATTGCGACACCAGCTCGGTTCCCAGTTTGCTCTTCACTGCCAGGTCACCGTTAATCAACCCGTTGTCGTTGATCAGTTTTTCGAGGGCTCCGGGTGGTAGTCCCCGGCTTTGCTCGATTGTCGATTTCACGTGGCTCCAGAGATCGCCGAACAGTTTCTCGAGCTGTTCACGATTTTCCGGACTCATGTTTTCCCGAATGTACGGTTCCACATACGACTTGTATTTGCCGACTCGGGATACTTGGACACCGATTCCAAACTTCTTTAACGCACCCGCGAAAAACAGTGGGGAAGTAGCGGGCCCTCTGAGAACGAGCTCTGCTTGAGGGTCCACAAAGATCTGATCTGCAACCGATTCAAGGTAATAGCCAGATGTGAACCCAAATTCGATGAATGCGTAGACCGGCTTTCTAGATTCTTTGAATTTGGTCAGAGCTTCACGAATCTCTTTCAATGCAGGGTATCCAGAGCCTAACCCGCCGATTGGGAAAAGAGTTCCCGTCAGGTAAATTCCTTTAATCCGGCCATCATTGGCAGCCAGCCGAATTGCTTGCACCGTTTCGCGGAGGGTGGGGGCTTGCTCCTGCAAATTCGCTGGCAGATCAGAAAAGAACTCCGAAGGATCGAACTCTTTCGGCGCGTCGTTAATAGGGACCGACAAATCTAAAACCAGCAGTGCGCTTTTGGGCAAAGTTGGACCTTTGGGTGAGGTTTGAGCGGCGATCACTATCAGGGCAAAGATAACGAACAGGGACATCCCCACTAGAAAAGCAAAGGCGACCAAAGTCCCAAAAAAAGAGCCAAAGAACGTTTTCATTCGTTAACCACAGAAAGTTACGCTCGCGCCGAATCAGGACAACCGCAAGGTAGGAAAGAGCCGTCTGGTGAGGCCGATGATCCGGCAGACGCTCTTCTCAGTTCCCGGCGTTCTCGCTCGTTCCCGGCGCTGCCGGCGTTTCAAATTCCCCTGCCTCAAACTTACTGCGCCAATACTCCAATCGCTCTTTCACTCGACGTTCGGCACCGTTATCGCTCGGCTCGTAGTAAATCCGACCCTCGGGCAGATAGGCTTGAGGCACATAGCCGCCTTCATAGTCATGGGCGTACTTGTAACCGGTTCCGTGCCCCAACGCTTTTGAGGCTTTGTACGCAGTACTCCGAAGATGGCGCGGAACAGCCAGGACCCGGCCTTCTTTGACGTCAGCCATTGCTTTGCTGAGGCCGACCAACGAGCGATTGCTCTTTGGCGCCGTAGCAACGTAGACCGCCGCGTGCGCCAGCGGAATCTGAGCCTCCGGTAACCCGACAAACTCAACGGCCTGTTGCGCGGCAACCGCAACCACCAGCGCGTTCGAGTCCGCCATACCAACATCTTCGCTTGCAGCGATGACAATTCGGCGTGCGATGAAGCGGATATCTTCTCCGGCATACAACATCTTTGCCAGCCAGTACAGCGTCGCGTCCGGGTCCGATCCGCGCATGCTCTTGATAAAAGCGCTGATCGTGTCGTAGTGCTC
>JBPYFC010000066.1:0-5069 GCA_051984705.1 Chthoniobacterales bacterium
CTTGGCATGGACTGGATGTTCCGGTCCCCGCTACCGGCGCTGCATTTCTTTCGCCCCGAGTCAAAGCCCGTTTGCAAGAGTTTGGTCTGTATTCGACCGATACCGGAGTCGTACCCGGCACCGGCTCAGGCGGGCGGGTTACCATCCAGGATTTCGAGAAGTACCTCGAACATCTGCATCAGCTTCCTTCCAAGAAAGCATCGGCCATGCGCCTTGCCGTTGCCGATTCCATGCGACGCAGCTGGACCCGACCACTGGCAACGGTCGGAGTTTCGATCCCGCTCGAGCCAATCCTGGCGCATCGCAAAAAAATAACGCCTTCGCCTGGCCCAGCGCTCTATGTGGCTAAGGCCTTGGCAGTCGCAATCGCTGAGAACCCACAGTATGCTGGCAGACTCGTCGGCGACAAACTGGTCCTTCCTGATTCAATTGATATCGGCGTCGCAGTCGAGGTACCCGATGGAGTCATGGTGCCTGTTTTTGCGAAATTGAACGAGAAAGCTTTACCGGAAATCGCCGATCAATATCAAAAGCTTTTGGACGCCGCAAAAGAACGCCGTCTTCCCGAAGAAGCCAAAAAGCCTTCGGTCGGTTCAGTCACAAACTTCGGGACGCTCGGTATTACTTGGGGAACTCCAATACCTTTGCCAAACGAAACATTGATTGTCGGTTTGGGCCGCGGCGAAAAGCGCCCGTTCTGGGACGAAGCGTCGGATCGTTTCATACCGCGGATCGAGGCTGAACTGACATTAAGTTTCGATCATCGAGTGATTGATGGTGGTCAGGCCGGCCGCCTGATTCAGCGGATAGTCGAGCTTCTTGCCAAACCGGAGAGCCTGTAGGCTCGTTCAGCTGGTTATTCTCTTCACAACTTGCCAATCGCTCACTCGTTCTCGTCCTTGTCCTCGATTGAGGACGAGGGCGCTCTCGGGTCATAGTTCGCCCAAACGGCAATGAGCAACCTCGCAAGAGCCCTTGAGTGGATTTCGGCATGGGTCTATTCAGCGCGGCTCATTGACGAGGGTAGGGTTCGCGCTCCTGCGCGACCTGGATCCAGCGCTAACCATTTCCTCAACTTTCGGCTGCCCCGTCCTGGGTCCAGGTCGCGCGGAAGCACGAACCCTACCCCTGATGGAATACGTTCCGTGTGCCGGACCGTGACGGCGCTTTTTTGCTTGCTCAACGCTCTCTCGGCGGGCGCACAGCCCCGTCCGTTCGACTTCTACGAACACGGCCCATATCGCGACGATATCCCTCGTCCGTCTCAAGTATTCGGTTACGAACCGGGCGAGTTTCATACCACGTACGCTCAATACGAGAGCTTACTGCGCCAATACCAAGACCACTCTGACCGGCTGCGCGTCTTTCACACCGGCAAAACCGCTGAACATCGTTCTCTCTATCTGCTCGCGATCAGCTCCCCGAAAAACATCGTCCGTCTTGACGCGATCAAGGATGCATTGGCAAATATCTCCGATCCCCGCAAACACGGACCCGAGATCGACGATCTATTACGAAAAACTCCGGTAGTGGTTTGGCTTAGTTATAGCATTCACGGCAGCGAATCGGCTGCATTCGAAGCAGGCATCCAGGTGCTTTATCAGTTGTTGGCATCAAACGACCCAGCGCTCTTATCGGCGCTCGACAACGCGGTGGTGCTGATTAATCCGTTCCAAAATCCGGACGGCCACGAGCGATTTGCCACATGGTACAACGCACACGGCTTCGGCCGGGCCGAACATTACGCATTCGAACATCAAGAGCCTTGGAGCATAACCGGTCGGCTGAATCATAACTTCTTCGACCTGAACCGTGATTTGGTCTCGTTGTCCCAACCGGAATCCCAAGCTTCCACAGCCGCGTTCCTGCAATGGCATCCGCAGGTTTTGGCGGATCATCACGGACAAACAAAAGAGTATTTCTTTCCCCCGCCGGCCTTGCCGATCAATCCCAATCTCCCTGGGACGACCACCAAATGGACAACCATTTTCGGTAAGTCGAACGCTCAAGCCTTTGACCAATACGGCTGGCAGTATTTCGTCCGAGATATTTTTGACCTTTTCTATCCCGGATACTGGGATAGTTGGTCTTCACTTCATGGCGCAATCGGAATGACCTATGAGACCGACGGCGGCGGAACGAACGGCTTTCGTTGGTCCCGTGACGATCAGACGGTCGTAACGCTGAGAGACGGTATCTCAAAACACTTTGTCGCGAGTCTTAATACTGTCGCCACTGCCGCAGCCAATCGAGAAGCCAGGCTCCGGGACTACAGAAGCTTTTTCGAATCCTCTCTCACTGAACTGAAACGAAAGTATTACTTTGTTCCGTCGAGTAACCCGGAAGCGACAATAAAATTGGTTTCTCTGCTGAGGCAGCAAGGTATCGAGGTCTCACGGATTAACGCTGACCTGAAGCTTTCCAGAGCAAAAGATAGCTTTGGCAATGATACGGCTGACAAGACAGTACCGGCCGGTTCTTTCGTTGTTGATACAGCCCAACCATATGGCCGAATGGCAAATGCTTTGTTGGAAATCGAGACGCGACAAGATCCGGAATTCATAAAGCGCCAAGAGGAGCTCCGGCGGCTGAACGAAAGCAAGGGATCCGAAGAAGAACGGCGTGAATACGAGTTCTACGATGTAACAGCCTGGTCCCTGCCGCTGGCGTTCGGCGTTGAAACCTATTTCAGCGATGAGCCAACTCATTTCGACAGTGTACCGGTCGATTCCGCTGCGTTCCCTCAACTACGGCTACGCCAACCTGGTGGCCAAATTCAAGAGTTAGAGGCAGTCGCCACTCCGAAACAGATCGATCCCGGTGTTGCCTACGCGTTCGAACCAAATTCGATCCCCGCGATGAAGCTGGCCATTGCTCTTATCGCGCAGGGATTCCGGCTTTCCACATCAAACGAACAATTTCAGGCTGGGCAGAAAATGTTCGCGCGCGGCTCTTTTGTAGTGCGCGCGGAACGTAACCCGAGTGACACTCCGAAAAAACTCAGCGAACTAAGCCGTCAGTTTGGTGTGCCGATCTCTTCGTTATCTTCAAGTTTTCCGGACTCTGCTCAGCACGGCATTGGCTCGGAGACAGTGTTCGCAATCAAACCGCCGAAAGTGGCGCTGGTAGCGGACAAACCAGTGGAACAGACCAGCTACGGTCTCCTCCGGTTCTTGCTGAGTCAGGAGTGTGGTCTCGACGTCGTACCGATTTCTCTGGAAAAGCTCCGGCGCGCCGCGCTTAAAGACTTCAATGTGGTAATCCTGCCAGACGGGCAGTCAGCCGATTACAAGGACGCGATTAGTCAGGACCAATTAAACGAATTGAAGTCCTGGGTCAGTGCCGGCGGCATCCTTCTCTGCATCCGCGGCGCCAGCGAATACGCTTCAAACCCCGACCTGAAGCTCACGTCTTCTCGAGTTGCGCGTCTTGAAGAGAAGCAAACGGACGCCGCGGCAAAAAAGCCGTCGCCGTCGCCTGAGGATCAAAAGAAACCGACGCCGCGTCCCACAAAGAAAGAAAGCGAAGCGCGTAAGCCATTGTCCGTCCCGGGCGCAATCGTGCGTGCGCGAGTTGATCACCACAACTTTCTGACAATCGGCTTCGATTCAGACGTCCTGCCAGTTCTGGTCGAGGGGAACGTGTTTCTTGGGCAGAGTAGCACCGGTGCGAACGTGCTGAGCTTCGAAGGCGACAAACTGCGAATTAGCGGATTTTTTTGGCCGGAAAACACGGAACGCTTCCTACGAGGAACCTCGGCTTTGATTGATGAGCCAGTCGATCGCGGCCACATTATTCTTTTTAGCACCGAGCCGGGCGCAAGAATGATCTGGCTAAGCACGATCCGTTTGCTATTGAACGCTGTCGTCTACGGCCCTTCCCAACCAGCCAAAGACGAGGATTAAACTGCCGGAGCTGTCGTGAAGCCGCTTCCGCTTTCGGCTGTCGGCGATGAGGGCGCTTCTACCGCCCACTCATCATCATAGAAAAAAGCTCAGTTCGAGACTGATCGTTCTCCTGTTCCATCCATCGGACCACGGCAAAGAAAACAATGCTCAGGGCTCCGCAGACGAACAACGCAATCAATAATTTCATGAAAACACTCCTCCCTCTAATTCGACACTCCCATGAATCGACTCACCAACTGATAGACAAAGCTCCAGAACCGCGGATCCGCCTGGACATACACCGCCACGCAAACCAGCAACATTAGAACTCCCGCTCTCATCTCTTTCATGGGGTAATTGATCCCTCGATACAGCAGATCGAATGCCAGGAAGGATTTCTACGACGTAAGTCACTATAGATCAGCAACTTACATTGAATGCACGGTTCGCGAGACGCGACCGAAATCCCGCTTTTCGCAGGGCCATTCCCATTTGCGGGATGACGATGAAAACGTCGATCCGCCAATGGCGGATCAATCCGGAGGATTGCGCGCCGGAAGCTGCCAGTCCGGCCGAGGCCGGACGGGTTGAACTTCTAGCTCCACGTCTTCGGGGATGCTTCTTCCCATAAAACCCGCATCCGTACGCCCTTACGTTCCGGGATGCCCCGTCCCTGGACTCTTCTTCTTAACCCGATGCGATCTAGACACCAGCGGACTTCGACCCGAGGCCAGACTGCGAATCTGCTCCTGTTCGTATGCCCTGATCTCCTGCCGCAGCCCCGGCTCCAACCTCCGCATTTCGTTACTCACAGTGTGATAATAAGCGCGCATAAACGTGCGTCTTGCCTCTTCGGTCATTGCACGTCGCGAAAGAACAAAGAGTTCGACAGCGCGGAAACTTCGCATCGCCTCCTCTTTGATCTGACGCAGCCGCTGCCGATTCTTGTCGATCTGTTCCGGTGAAACCCAGTTTTCATCCGGAGGCGGTAGCGTCTCTAGAAAGTCCGGAAGAATGCCGGGCAAAAAATCCGGTGGAAGATCGAACTGCGGGCCCCGCGGCAACGCATTCGATTCTGGCAGTAGATCGGGACTGGCCTGCGGCTCAGGGCTGCCATTAGGAGCCGGTAATGCCTGTGCGGCCGCAGGTTGTTGCAGAGCAAGAACCGCAAAAACGACTGCC
>JBPYFC010000067.1:0-4366 GCA_051984705.1 Chthoniobacterales bacterium
ACTTCGAATGAGGCGGGATTCAAATGGCGCTCGAAATCGGTTGCGGTCTCGGGATCGGGTTCTACGAAGAGGCGATCGTACAGACGCACTTCAGCATCGATCGAGTCTGCCGCGCTAACCCAGTGGATAGTCCCTTTGACTTTGCGATTCGCGCTCGCGCCGCCGCTCTTGCTGTCAAGATCCGCTGTGCACCGGAGTTCTAAAATGTTGCCAGCTGCATCCTTGGTGACCTCTTCGCATTTGATGATGTACGCATACTTGAGACGTACCTCGCCGCCGGGCCGCAGTCGGAAATACTTCGGCGGCGGATCTTCCATGAAATCGCTACTTTCAATGTAGAGCTCGCGCCTGAACGTAACTCTACGTGTACCAGAGTTCGGGTCTTCCGGGTTGTTGACCGCGTTGAGGGTTTCGCTTTGGCCTTCCGGATAGTTGGCCAGAATCACCTTGATCGGGCGCAAGACAGCTAGACGCCGAAGCGCCGTCTTGTTCAACTCGTCGCGGATGGCGTGCTCTAGTACCGCGACGTCGGTGAGGCCGTCATATTTGGTGATGCCGATGTTGTAGGCGAAGGCACGCAGAGCACTGGCCGTGACACCGCGGTGGCGCAGTCCGGAGATTGTGGGCATCCGCGGGTCGTCCCATCCGGCAACGAGCCCTTTTTCAACAAGCTGCATGAGCTTGCGCTTGCTTAGCACGGTATAGGTGAGATTCAGGCGCGCGAACTCGTATTGGTGCGGTAGGTTCCGCGGCAAATCGAGGTTCTCCAGAATCCAATCGTAAAGAGGGCGGTGCACTTCAAATTCCAACGTGCAAACGGAATGGGTCACACCTTCGATATAATCGCTCAAGCAGTGTGCGAAATCGTACATCGGATAAATACACCACCGGTTGCCAGTGCGGTGATGCGCAGTATGCCGAATCCGGTAGAGTACGGGGTCGCGCATCCAGACGTTCGGCGACCGCATGTCGATCTTTGCCCGAAGCGTGCGAAGGCCGTCCGGAAACTCGCCCGCGCGCATCCGCTGGAAGAGGTTCAGATTTTCCTCCGGCGAGCGTCCACGAAATGGGCTCTCCTTTCCGTTTATGCGGTAGCTGTCAGTGTCCGTAGGCGAGAGGTCGTCGACGTACGCCTTGCCTTTGGCGATGAGCTGAACTGCGTATTCAAAAATTTGCTCGAAATAGTCCGAGGCGTAGAATGGCTCCCCTTTGCTCTCGGGTTGCGCTTGGTCGATTGCCGAATCTAGAGCAGCCTTTTCTACAACGATCGGCCACAAAAAAAAGTCGTGTTTTCCGTCGACCTCTTGAATGTCGCAAGTTTTGCCCTTTGGTTTCAGCCCGAGAACGTGGTCTGCCCAGCCGGCGACTAGCCAATTCACGTCCTCGACAATCGACTCGACATACTCAGTTCCCTCTTTGGTCGGGTTCGTGTCATCCATGCGGAGGTTACATACCCCTCCAAATTCACGGGCGATCCCGAAATTGAGGCAGATCGATTTGGCGTGGCCGATATGGAGATAACCGTTTGGCTCGGGTGGGAATCGGGTGTGGCTAAATGAATACTTACCGCTCCTCAAGTTGTCCGCGACGATGTCGCGAATAAAATCTGAAGGTACAGTTTCCTCTCCGGTCTGTGTGCTCATGGAAAGATCGCCAATTTAATCGCGCATGGCGAGTGTTCAAACTTTCGGCGTTTATTGATGTTGGGCCAGGGAGCAATCCTTGGAGAAGTTAGTACGTCTCTGCCCCTGAAGTGGCGAAATCGAATGGAACAGCAACGGCCAAGATCTGGAATTCACGATTAGCTCCTACAACGCTTCATCCGATGTCTTCAGCGTTGATGTAAACTCTGGGAAGGTTGATCGCTGGACGGAAAGCGAAACGGGCGGAATCGATCCGAATCATTTTGCTAAACCGGAAGTGGTCAAATGGCCGAAGTTCGATGGGCGTCAAATTTCCGGGTTTCTCTATCGGCCGCCGGCTATCTGGTGGGGAAGAATGAGGGACATGGTTTCAGCAAGAAAGCCAACGCGGATTTCCAGTTTTTGCGACAGTGAAGTTTGTTGAAGATCAGTTGTTGAAATGAAATTGGCCTGCGAATTCACGCCGATACGCCGATACGCCGATACGCCGACACGCCGACACGCCGACACGTGAGTAAACCCTCCGGCCTTCAGATTGCTATCGCTACAATAAAAACTTGTGATAGGATCGAACGCGATGGAGCTCGATCCGATCGTTTCCGCTGTTCACTATCACCTGGCGCATTTGCTCGGACTTCGTGAGCTTAACGACGACTTCGCCTTCCTGCTCGAGTTCCTGGGCCATATGGCAACAAGTAGTCCGCAGGAGGCCTGGCATCGAAAGTCGTTTTTGGAGGAGTACGCGGAGCG
Organism: Chthoniobacterales bacterium; assembly: GCA_051984705.1. Taxonomy (GTDB): domain Bacteria; phylum Verrucomicrobiota; class Verrucomicrobiia; order Chthoniobacterales; family JAFAMB01; genus JBKPBY01. The sequence continues at coordinate 2,394 of JBPYFC010000067.1, forward strand.
GGTGGACCTGGATCTGACTTCGTTGTGCACGAAGTTGTTGCGCGAAAATCCAACCCCGCCGTTTAATACGACAATTCTCGGCCTTTCTCCTGGCGCATTGAAGATTCCGCCGATCGCTGTTCCCTTATTTGGCGTCTGCCGCCGGCCTGACGAGGTCACGATCGCTTCCTCGATCCCGGGGTTCAACAAGCTGCTGCAAACAGAAGATTTTCATGTGCTGAACCGGTTCTGGGGTGTTCGTCACCTTACTGCGGTCTGGGCCGAACCTGGGCATTTGCGAGATGTAATCCGGCAAGCAGGGCAACAGCTGGATTTCCAACCGGTCGCCGATAGCCGTCCTGAGAAGATCGAGAATGGCGGCGTTCCGTGGATCAGTTTCGATAACGTGCAGCCCAGTGACAAAATCAATCAATGGTTTAGCCCAGTCTTACAACGAAAGTACAACGCTGTTGCTGTTTATTGTGGAAAACGGATTCTGACGTTGGCGGTCTCCAGACCGTTGGGTCCCCGGCTGAAGGCTGAGATTGAAGGGGCGTTACGGCATCGGTTCAGTTTACAGCAGGTGCTGGTGGATGAAGCGGCGCTTCAACGCTTTGTAACAGCCTCAGAAAGCAAGGCAATTAATACCAGCGGCATTGTGCAAGCGATGATGGCCGCTGAACGTACTGGTCGCATCGCGGAGAACCTCGAGGTCATCTATGCGGAGAAGCTACAGCAATTCGGTGCTCGCAACCGCGAGGATGAGCAGGCGGTCATCAAGTTTGTTCATTCAATCTTGTACAAGGCGGTCGACATGGGCGCTAGCGACATCATGTTCCAAGAGTTTCCTCAGAGACTAAGAGTTCGCTACAAACTCGACGGCGATTGGTTTGACGAAAATGGTGAGTTTCCTGGCCACATTGCGAAACAGGTCATTTCGCGGATCAAGGTCATCTCGGGTCTCGAGATTCAGTATGTGCGCTTGCCGCAAGACGGGACGTTTCCGATCAAGATAGGGGACCAACGCTACGATTTCCGGGTTAACACTTCGTACCAGGCGCAGGGTGAACAAGCCGTCCTGCGCATGCAACGCGATCAGCGGAGCATCAAGGCGTTGTCCGAGCTAGGTATGCCTGAACAGTATATACGAGCTGTAGACGAGATGATGAATGGCGATCACGGTCTGTTGATCCTGTGTGGGCCAACCGGTTCAGGGAAGAGCACGACCATTTACAGTATTCTTAAATCGCTCGATTCGGTGAAGAACAACATTTTGACTGCTGAGTCACCAATCGAAATTTTTCTCGAGAATATTAGCCAAACACAGATCGATGACGATGGGCCGTACACCTACGGCATGTGGGCTCGCGGTATTCTTCGCCAGGCACCGGACATCGTTATGATGGGCGAGATTCGTGACGAACAGAGCGTGGACGCTCTGATGCGGCTATCCTCTTCTGGGCACCGGGCTATCTCAACGCTACACACCAATTCGGTCTGTGAAGTGCCGAACCGTTTTTTTACCTTCGGAGCACAACCTTTTATGGTTGCTGACAGCCTTAAGATGGCAGTCTCTCAGCGGCTAGTAAAAAAGGTCTGTCCGCGATGTTGTATCGAAGAGCCGATTCCTTCAGAAGAGAGGTTGTCTGAATTAGGCGTGCTGCCGGATTGGCTCGCTGGAGTCGGGGTGCTGCGGCGTGGCAGAAAATGCGATTTTTGCAGGAACACCGGAGTCAGCGGCCGGAAAGCCATTTTCGAAGTTTTGTTGGTGGATGATGACGTCAAAATGGCGATCCAAGAACGCGTGCCGGCCGTGCAGCTCAAGAATTTGATGGCCGCCAAAGGAGAACGGTCGATTTTCGAAAAAGCGGTCCGCGAAGCCGCTGCTGGAGTGATCTCGCTGGAGGAAGCGTGTAAATTTAGAGAGGAGATAGGAGTTAGGAGATAGGAGCTCGCGATGCTGCCGCAGGATCAAGCTGGAAGCTTGGGGGACA
>JBPYFC010000068.1:0-5008 GCA_051984705.1 Chthoniobacterales bacterium
GCAACCGGCGATTTCTCAACCGGATTGACGATCGGCAAAACGCTCGCGCGCAGCATCGCAAGTTGGGTAAAGGCGGAAGCTAAGGTTCTGCGACTGCCAGCCGCCAACATCATCGAACTTGGCGGCGGTTCCGGAACGCTGGCAACCCAGATTCTTCAGCAATTTCCACCATGGCAAAAGGTGCGGTATCAGATTCTCGAAATCTCACCGCGACTTCGCGCTTTGCAGCAGACACGAACTCGATCAAAAAAGGTCGAGTGGCGAACCTCCATCGAAACCGCTTTGGCGATGGTCAATTGGGAAGCAATCTTGGTTGCAAACGAGTTTGTTGATGCATTCCCGTGCAAGCGTTACGAACTGACAACATCAGGCTGGAAAGAAATATTCCTGCGATTCGATGGAGTCTTTTGGCAAGAGGAATTGGCAACCTCGCCACTGACTGATTACCCGGCAATCTCTCAGTCTGACTGGCAGCCGGGACAGCGCATCGAAATACACGCTTCTTACAGGAAATGGTTCGCTGACCTAGCCGCTCATCTGCGAAAAGGCTCGGTGTTGACGATAGATTACGGTGGCACCCCAACGGAAATTTACAGCCATAGACGACACGGAACAGTTCGGTCTTATTTTCAACATGAGCGTCGGGAAAATCGGGAAGTATACAGACAAGCAGGACGTCAAGATATTACCGCGGACGTGAATTTCGTCGATCTGCAAGACTGGGGACGCGAAATAGGCTTTGAAAGTGTCAGCTACATGACCCAAGCAAAGTTCATTCAGACATGGGCACCTTTTCAGAGCCGGCGCGAAGAAGAATCGGCTGATAGCTTTCTTGTCGATGAATCCGGCATGGGCGGAATCTGCAAGGTGCTGCATCAGAAGAAGCCGGGGTAATCCAAACCCGAAAACAGGGCCGCCGCGGCAGCCTGACTAGACATTCCGTTCTTAATCTATTGGTAGCTGGCCCGCGTATCAGATCGCGCGTTTGCAGGCGTTTCAGGAAGCGCTGCTGTCTTCGGCGGACCAGCAGTGCCAGGACTTGATCTGGCCAACCGCATGGATCGCCTGAACCTGACCGCCAAGGCGGTCCGTTTGCCGGTTTGCACGTCGACAACCTGAGTTTGATCTTGATAACCTGGTGCTCGAACGGTCACCGGATGCCGCCCGGGCGGCAATATTCCTAGAATAGGCGCTTTCCCGAAGCTGAAGCCTTCAATCAGTACCTCGGAATTTCGTCGATTGCTTGAAACTAGAACCGAGCCATAGTTGTGCTTGAACTCGACTGTCGCCGTTCCAGTTGGACTGGGAGTAACTTGTTTTGTCACTGGTTCGAGAGCGCCAATACGCGACACAAGTTCGACAGGATCAGGCGGTAGCGAAACTGTCAGCGGCGTTTTGCCGAGTTCGGTTTCATCCAAGAAAATCGTCGCGCCAGATGGATCACTGCGGAGTTCGACGCTGATTCCCTGAAAAGTATGATCGACCGTTGCCGTGGCTCCTAGTTGCACACTAACCGATTCCACGTAGTCGGGCCAACCGGCATGTTTCAAACGGACCTGGTACTGGCCGATGGGCAAGTTATCTATAACCGCAGGGGCGTTTCCTCGATTTAGTTCCCGATTCGCACCGCTGACTTCAAACAGGGAACCTGGGGGCATGGATTTTATCCCGATTTGGCCGATGATGGGAGGTGCCGGCTTCGAAGGCGCCGTGTCCGGCTGTGTCGTAGGAGCTGCAACAATCTCGTGCTTAGGGATTCTCTCAACCTCCGGACTAGGAAGCACGACTGCCTCTTGTTGCGGACCGTCTTGGAAGATCGATGGCGCTTTGCGCAACATCAGATCGGCAATCACACCGGCGCCGACCGCCATCGCTACAAAGAGTGCGGCCCCTCCCACCCTCAGCATAGCGGCCGAGATTCGTGCAGATCCGCCCTTCGTCGCAGCCGATCTCGAGCGTTTTACAAGCTCCCTATGCGTCTCTCGAGCCGGTTTTGCGACAGCGAGCGTAGTTGGTCGTTCAACAGAGTCGGCCACCGCTTTCTCCATCGCCGCCAAAAACTTACTGGTGGTTCGGAACCGATCGGGATCGGTAAACCCTGATGCAAGCGTCGCATTTGCTTGTTCGCTCAAGCCTGGAACTGGACTTAGACCCAGACTCGAACCAGCTGACATCAACAGTTTCGTGCCTCCCAACAATTCATAAGTAAGTAAGGCCAGCTGCCGGACATGCGGAACCCTGTCCGGCTCAGGGGAAACACCCGTCGATTCAGTCAAGGGCCTGGCCCTGACCAGGCTCAGAGGATCGATCTTGACCGTAAAAGGCGGCCAAGTGAAAACCAGCATTTGGAGCAACTCGGTACGCTCCTCGGAACTCTTGGAAACTTCGATAAAAATTCTTCTCGGAGAGATCCGATCGCTCAACATCCGGGGGCCTGAAATGAAGCCCAACGCGCTGGACACCGGCTGGACGATCTGAAGCGCTTCTTCCCAGGCAAGTCCACGCCGCGCCTGCAGGAGCTGTTGTAATGAGAAGCCGTTAGCTAATTCGCTCGTTACAAACGGCGACTCATTGTTTGGTTCAAATTCAAATAATTGGAGCAGATTAGGATGACGGAGTTCCCGCAGCCGATTTACTTCCAGGCGAACGAAGTCGAATTCTCGTGCGTCTGACAAGATTGTCGACGGCAACGGCCGAACTGCTACAACGCGTCCTTCCTGGAGATCTTTGGCCCTGAACAAGGTTTGATCGAAAGGAGCTGCGCCAAGAATCTTATAGCGGTTCTGAATCACCTGCCCAACGGTAAAAGCGACAACGTTGTCCCCACCATTCTTTGCGCCATTCTCCGATGCAGGGGAAGACGATGTTGCCCTCGTACCACTCTCCGTCTCTAAACTCTCCTTCTCAGCCATAAGCGAGGAAGCCTAACGCAGCGGAAACTGGATCAGGCTTCCGCGCTAGTCATTCCATTTCTTCTTCAGAACATCTTTCGCCGCATCTTTTTGATCGTCCAGCTCGTCCATCTGCCGGTCGGTTTGTTCCTTTTTCGCCTTCCATTGATCCTTAGCGGCACCGTTCGAGTGGTCTGCTTGATAATCGTAGTAATCTTTTGCTCGTTCCAGCGCTTTCTTGCGTGTATCCCATTCCGCATCGAAGCGCTTGAATGCTGCATCCTTAGCATGTTCGTAATCGTCTTTGGTGCGATAAGTGGACGGAGAAATCTGTTCGTTTCTGCCATTATCCGGGTTTTGGGACGGTCGAGTGACACGAGCCGTACGCAATGTATTGGCTGGACGCGTCACCGAAGGTGGATTGGCTTGGCCCGCATTGCTAAAGTTGAAATCCATCGCGATCCTTCGACCGGTCTGAACGTCGGCGACCTTTGTCTGACTCGGGAAACCCGGGACTCGAACGATGATATCGTGCCGGCCCGGAGGCAGGATCCCGTCGATCGGAGGTTTCCCAAAATTAACCCCTTCGATGATCACTTCGGCATCTGTCCGGTCGCTTGAGATCGCTACCGACCCGTAGTCATGTTTGAACTCGACGACTGTTGTACCATTCGGATCCGGGACGACTTCTCGCGAAACAGGGGCCAGGGCGCCAATACGCGACACCAACTCGACCGGCTCGGGCGGAAGCGAGATGGTAAGGGGCGTTTTGCCGAGTTCGGTGTGACCCATCGAAATCGTCGCACCCGATGGATCGCTTCGAAGAGTAACATTGATTCCCTGGAAGCTATGCTCCACGGTTGCGACCGCACTCGACTGGACGTTGACAGTCTCGACGTAATCAGGCCAGCCGGCTCGCTTCATACGAACCTGGTATTGACCAACCGGCAAGTTCTCGACGGTCATCGGTGTGTTCCCAGAAGTCACTTGCTGATTTGCATCCACAATCTCGAACGCCAGCCCAGCCGGAACTGATTTCATCGCGATCTGGCCCACTTCATGAACAAGGCCAACAACGCCGACATTGGTAAGAGTTCCTTCGGTGACGGTAACCTCGACCGGCCGAGGCTGGTAACCATGATAGTTGAGCTCGAGAATTTGTCTCCCTTTGGGCAAGGAGTAGGAAGCGAGCGGCGTCTTGCCAATTTCTTGTCCGTTCCATTTTATAATAGCTCCTTCCGGCTGACTGGAGATAGAAATGGTTCCCTGCTGGCTGGCTTGCGAAACCGGTTCCGGTCTTCGAAGAACGAAGTTGGTAACCAAAACCGTTCCAAATGCGATGGCTACAAAGAATGCGATCGCGGCGATCAAGATCTTCAATAGCCACGGCGACGATCGAGGTAAATTATCTGCAGTAGGCGTCTTCGGTGCAGGCAGAAATTCTGCCCCCTGTACGTATGCGCCATGGTTGACAGGCGAAGGAGCGACGGCACCGACTGGATCGTGGGGTTCCATGGTTGCCGTCTCGAGAGCACTCAGGAATTCTGTCGCCGTTTGAAAGGCAGCGGGTTCGGTCGCTCCCAAGCGCAGCGTCGCGTTGGCCGAAGCGTTCAGCGCCGGAAGCGGATTAAGCCTTGAGCCGGGCAGCCCAGTCGAGGTCACCGGTTTCACGCCTCCTAACAATTCATAAATCAACAAGGCCAGCTGTTGCACATGGGGCAACTCGAGCTCGACCGGATCAGCGACCGTTTGCGTCGGCTCTGCCAGATTCTCGATTTTACCAAGGCTGAGCGCGTCGGCTTTAACGATGAAAGGGGGCCAGGCTGACACTGGCGTCCGGAGCAGTCCGGTTGGCTCTTCCGAGACCTGCGGGATTTCGATGAAGATTTTGTGCAAAGCGATGCGACCCGTCAGCATGTGACGGTCGGAGACGAAGTCCAGGACCTTGGCGAAGGGTCGAGCTATACGGACGGTTTCTTCCCAGGACAACCCCCCTCGCGCGCGAAGAAGCTCCTGCAAGGAAAAGCCTTTCGCCCATTCGCAAATCACAAACAGCACCCGATCGCTCGATTCGAACCCGAGTACTTCGAGCAAGTTGGGATGATGAACAGTCCTGA
>JBPYFC010000069.1:0-8537 GCA_051984705.1 Chthoniobacterales bacterium
AAGAAAAGTTGCAACCGGAAACGGGAAATTAGAGACTAAAAACTGGACCGAATGGACTCCGCTTTTGTGATACCTGTCGCTGCCGCCGTGGTAGCAGTCCTGGCCTGCTCGGTAGCGTTTCTATTGTGGCGGATTTCCGCTATCAAAGCCGCGGACGAAGAGAAATCTGCATTAGAAAGCAAACTGGCGGACAGAGCTGCCCGGCTGGAGGAAACCAGCGGACTGGTTGGCCGGTTGCGTGAAGAGCTGGGTAGGGCTGAGAGCGCTCTGGTTAAACTCCGAGCTGAGCACGCCGCGCTACAGGAGACCTTGGACCAGGTCAGGCATCAGGCGGAGGAAAAGCTTTCGCTACTTCGAGAAGCTCGGGATCAGATGACCAACGAGTTTAAGCTCCTGGCTCAGGAGATCATGACCCAGCACGGGGAGCGGTTTAAGAAACAGAATGTTGAACAGCTCGCCGGTATCCTGGAGCCCCTTCGAGAAAAATTGCTTGAATTTCAGCATGGCCTGTCAAACGCGCATACTGAGAGCGCCAAGGAAAGGGCCACGCTGGCCGAACAGATTCGCGCTTTGTCGGCGGCGAGTGCAAAAATGTCCAATGAGACAGAGAATCTCACTCAGGCGTTGAAAGGGAAATCACACGTTCAGGGCGCCTGGGGAGAGATGCTTCTCAAGAGCATCCTCGAACGATCGGGCCTGCGCGAGGGCGAAGAGTATGTGATGCAGGAGAGCCGCTTTACCGAAGAAGGCGCTCGTTTGCGACCCGACGCGGTCGTAACGCTTCCAGGAGGGCATCAACAAGTGGTGATCGACTCCAAAGTGTCGCTTACCGCGTTCGCCGCTTATGTAAACGCAGGAACTGATAGCGAGCGCAGCGCGCAACTTGCGTTGCACTTGAATTCCATGAGAGCCCATATCAAGGCGCTTTCGGAGAAGGAATACCAGCAGGTAATCACTTCGGAGTTGAACTTCGTCATCATGTTTGTGCCGATCGAAGGCGCTCTGGCTGTCGGCCTGCAGAATGATCCGGAGCTGACGGGCTTTGCCGCCGAGAAGAACGTCGCAATCGCCACGCCGACAACCCTGATGCTTGCCCTCAAGACTATCGCGAATTTGTGGCAAGTTGAGCGCCGCAACCGGAACGCGGACGCAATTGCCGAACGTGCAGGCAGACTCTACGACAAATTTGTAGGGTTCGTTGAGGATATGAAATCGGTCGGCGAACGCATTAACCAGGCCCAGACGAGCTACGCGGCAGCGATGGACAAGCTTTCCAATGGCAAAGGAAATCTGGTCAAGCAAGTCGAACGGCTGAAAGAAATGGGCGCAAAAACCGGCAAATCGCTTCCGCCCGAGCTGTTGGATGCTGAACCCGTTCCATCGACGCTGCCTGTACCCGAGGATCAAAAGTAATCGGCTATGGTCTCGGAACACCCGACGAAAACTCATTGACCCGAGCGGCTGCATGGCGCGTATTAGTCGCCACAGGAGAGACCGAATGAATCGTATTTTCGCCGGTATTAGCGTTGCCGCTTTGATCGTTAATTTCCTTTCGGCGCAGGAAAAACCTGCACCCGCGTTGCCCGAAAAATACGATCAGGCATTGGGAACGTGTTACGAGGAGCTCAAATACCCGTATCCGACGGCTTTCCTGAATCTCCTGGCTGAGGGTCAGGATGTCCGGATGTGTTTCATGGACGTGCAGCCGGCCAAAAATCCAAACGGCAGGACGGTGGTTCTCCTCCACGGGAAAAACTTCTGGGGCGCCTACTGGGGGGACACGATCAAGTTTCTGACCGAACGCGGATTCCGCCTGATCGTTCCGGATCAGATTGGATTCGGCAAATCATCTAAACCAAACATCCATTATAGCTTTGATTTTCTTGCTCAAAACACAGCCGGACTTCTCGATCTGTTACATGTCCAGAAAGCAACTATTCTCGGGCATTCGATGGGGGGCATGTTGGCGATCCGATTTGCCAGGCTTTATCCAGGCAGGACTGAAGCTTTGATTCTTGAGGATCCGATCGGGCTCGAGGACTACAAGCTTAGTGTGCCGCCGGCACCGTTAGAGCAGTTGTACCAGCAAGAACTGAACATGAGTCTCGAGGATTTCCGAAAATATGTTCAGGGATATTTTGTTACCTATCCGAAAGAGAAAGCAGAGGTGTTCGTTGAACCGCGGATGCGGGTGAGCCTGAGCGGAGATTTCCCACGGTGGGCTATGTCGGCTGCGCTGACCACGTTGATGATCTACGAACAACCCGTTTGTTATGAGTTTGCAGAAATCAAAGTGCCAACCCTATTCATCATTGGACAAGAAGATCACACTGCTGTGGGAAGGGATCGCGCTCCGATCGATCTTCGGCGAGACCTGGGAAATGTTCCTGAGCTAGCCCGCAAAGCGTCCAAGCAGATCCCGGGCTCCCGTGTGGTCGAGCTGCCGAATGTGGGTCATATCCCTCACCTCGAAGCCCCAGATGCGTTTTTCCAAGCGGTCGACGATTTTCTAAGAAGGTAGATTTATCGGAACGCCGCGAATGGAGCGCCGACGGCATTGACGGCGTTGCTTACCCACTGTTAAATCCTGCCATGGTCCGGATGCTCTTAGTGTTTGTGGCGAGTCTGGCATTCTCTACAGTTGCTTTCGCACAGGGAGGTGCCCAAGGAATCGCACCCATTGATCCCGGCGAGCACATTGTTGTTACTGGCGGGGTGTCGATGTGGGCCTGGGAGAAGTACAAGATCGAGCCGCATGATCACTGGTGGCTTAATTTCGTGCGTGCCAGCAGACTCCGGATCGAGCAGCTTCGGCAGCAATATGGGCCTTCCGCGAGAATTACTTGGCTGGTTTACCGCCGAGGGTACGAGCGCCGGCAAAAACAGGAATCAGAGAACCTTTTCAGCGTGATTCAGTCGGTTCGAGACAGATACCGGGTGAATCTGATTTACTTCAATACTACCGACCAGCTTTGCGGCTACCTCGATAATGGGTTGGATCGGTCTCGATACAAGATCGGGTCGTTCGATTATTTTGGGCACTCGAACAAGGCCTGTTTCATGTTCGATTACAGCAACGAAATCGGGAGCGCATCGAAAACGTGGCTTCACGAGAGTGAACTGCACGACAAATTGCGGCGCGGCATCTTCGCTAAAAACGCCCAAGTTAAGAGCTGGGGTTGTTATACCGCAGAAAGCATGTCGACGAAGTGGTACCAGGCGACCGGAGCCAAGATGATTGGCGCCGTGGGCAAAACTCAATACATGACCAACGAACTCCCGATCCTTGCAACCTCAAACGGTCGCTGGGCAACGGGGATGTGAAAGAAAGTGCTGGTGCTCGTGCTAGTGTTAGTATCTTTTCAGCCACTGACACCAGCACCAGCATTCACACTAGCACTCCTATGAGCCAGGACGAATTCGATGATTTGATCGCTGAGATCAAGGAAGAGGATCCAGAACAACTGGATTCAGAATTCCTGGTCCGCGACAAACCGTTAAAAGAAGACAAGCTGACCAAGCTTGAAAAACAGGCAGGATTCACTTTGTCCGAAGAATATCGGAATCATCTCAAGCGATTTGGTGCCGGAGACATTGGGACGATCACAGTTTTGTCACCGGATCCTCATAGCGATTTCTCGCTCTGGAAAGGCGAAGAACCGTTCGAAAAACGGAGCTGGATCCCAGTAGTCGATGACGGCAAGAACAACTACTACGCCCTGGTAGTTGAGGGTGGCGTGTGCTCACGCGAGATCTGGTTCGCAGATCACGAGCTCGGATACGAGCTTTCCAGCAGCACTTACAATGATTTCTACGAACTGATAGCGTCGGAGGCGTTTGGTGTGGAGCTTTAAGGCGGCACACGCTAGAGGGCGGCCGCCTAGCGATATCTCGCACAGCCGTCGGCATCGAGCTAGAAGCTCAAGCTGGAAGCTTGGATGCGACGGCGGACTAAAGCGGCTCTGCAAATCCTAAGGGCCCAGCCGGTTTCTCCCCAAACTTTACGTCGCGTCTTTCAGGACTGAACGCCGAGATTACAATAACCGCGACGGTGATAATCGTTACGGTTACGGCGAGCGACAAACCGACGTTGTTCCCCCATCGTTCGGCGAGCGACGCCTGGATGTTGCCGTTCTTCGACGCGAAGAGGTTACCCAACTGGTAGGTAAATCCTGGAAACGTCGCGCGAACCGCGTCGGGCGATAGTTCGTTTAGATGCGCGGGAACAATGCCCCATGCTCCCTGGACAAAGAATTGGACAAGAAAAGCGCCCAATCCGAGCATGAAAGGCGACTTCGAAAACGCCCATAGAGGAATGATCGGTAACGTCAAAATACCAGCCGCTATAATTGCCCATTTGCGGCCGACGCGTTGTGAGATCGAGCCAAACGTTAGTCCACCTATGATGGCTCCAATGTTGTAGACGACCGCGATTGTTCCTACCGTGGCATCTGAAAACCCGTGCTGACCTTTCAAAAAGAGCGATGGATAAAGGTCCTGAGTCCCATGACTGAATGCGTTGAAGGCGGTCATGAGCACGATCACAAAAACGGCTAATGGCCAATGAACCTTGAGGGTCTCCCAGAACTGTCCCTTTTTACGTTCCATCTGCCCCCACGACGGCGACTCTTCGACGTTGCGCCGTATAAATAGCACCAGGAGAGCAGGTAAAACACCGACCATGAACATTCCGCGCCAACCGATTGTGCCGTGTAACACGCCAAATAAGATGGCTGCCAGCAAATAGCCGGACGGATACCCTGCTTGTAGAATTCCAGAAACAATTCCTCGGCTCCTGGCAGGAATTGACTCCATCGTTAATGATGCGCCGACGCCCCATTCACCACCCATCGCGATTCCGTAAAGGGCGCGCAATACCAACAGGACGGTCAGGGAAGGCGCGAAACCACACAAAAACTCCACAACAGAATAGAATGCCACGTCGATCATCAGTACGGGACGGCGACCCCACCGATCCGCGGCCCATCCAAAAATAAACGCCCCAAACGGGCGCATGAATAATGTCCAGAACAACGTGTCCGCAACCGCTGAATTCGGCACGTTGAATTCCTTAGCAATATCACCCAGGACAAAAACCAGGATAAAAAAATCAAACGCGTCCAAGGTCCAGCCCAGGTAGCTGGCAATAACAGCGTTCCACTGGGGACGGGTGAGCAGTTTCAGATCGTCTAAGACGGCCATAGGCGAGGGGGAGTTGGCCGCAATTGTACGGATTCACGATGATCTGTCGAGAAGCGACACACCTCCTACGCCGACACGCCGATACCCCGATACGATACCCTTTGTGGTTAGGGATTCGCCAGCGTTGCGACTTCTGTTCAATTCCTCTGTGGCTCAGCTAAAACTCAATACCGAAAAACTTCCGCGGTTTCGGTCGATTGAAGAGATTCAGTGAATCGAGAGGATTAGAGGCGCTGACCTTTTTGAGTGCTTCACCAACTGTTGAACTGGTTGACTCCAACCCCTGCCGGATTGGATCGGCAATCTTTGGACCTTGCTGACGGAGCCAGTCTTGCGCGTTTTCCAGCAACTCATCGATCCTGCTCTGGCGCAGGATCAAGCTTTCGTAGCGGCACGCGAGATACCCAAGGATAAATCCGATTCCGGCGGCCACTAATACAACTCCCGTCAGATTGATTTTCGAAGCTCGCTCCGGATCGTTTGCTGGCGCCTCAGAAACTGGATCCGCGCTTTCTTCTTCTTTTTTCGGACCTGGTCTCGGTCCGAACGGTTCGATTTCTGGAAATTCACTCATAGACGCCTTTCCAAGGTTAGGACGTTCTCGCTGTTAGAACTGTTCGATGGAATCGACACGCCTGGATCGGTAAAAACTCCTTCAGCCCGTCGGGCGTAAACGATTCTAGTCAATCAGCATCCTCGTTGGAGATCAGGCTGTTAGCAAGCGCCTCAATGCCTGGTTTTTTGAACGGCGCCTACAATTACTTCTCCCTTGGGAGGGGACCGCCCAAATTTGATCTCATTTTCGAATTTATTGATCTCGCCCTCAGAGGGATATTCCGCGCTGGCCAGTTTCTCGCGATGCGTCGGAGGCGTGTTCAGGCGATGCTGGTCGCCACCAAGAAACATACTGATCAGACGAGCGGGAGGCGATTTCCAGAACCCGGCGTTCCAAAACGGATGAGCAGCTTCTTCGAGATCCTGTGCTTTTCGGGCGGCCTCTTTTTCGAGCATCGTGTCTCGGATTTCACGAGCTCCCTGGTGTGACCTCGTCACAGGCGAGGCGGAGTAGCTTGAGCCGTTGCTTTGAACTTGACCATCCGCATGGGTCAATATTGCCAACAAGAAAACTCCCGCCATTGCGGCTGCTTTTTCCATGCACCGAAAACTCATCCTATCTTCTTTTGACAAGATGCAACGCACCCTGTTCACCTGATGCCGCGCCCCCGCTGAGGATTTTTTGTTGCACACCGCCAGCATCGAAGCTATCAAATGCAACTTAGCCAATGCAAATGAGACCGGAAGCCAAAATTCGATCGCTTGTCCTCGGTTTCGCCGGCTATTTTTACTTTTATTGGCGCTTCTAACGAGCGTCTGACGATTTCACCCATCCTCTAAAAGGGTCTTTGATCGGTCAGCCTGCTCTACCAGCGGTATGCAAACCATTTTACCTCCTCCTGATTCTCCGATAGCCACTAAGCCGGACATTCTGTCGCCTAAAAACAACAGTTGCGGCAGATTACCTCCGCGCGTAACACCCACTTCACCAGTAATGATCATCATCACCCGTCCCGATGCGACCGAAGAACAGATCGAGCATATCGTCGCTCGAATCCGCTTCTGGGGATTGAAGGCAGAAGTCAGCCGTGGCGCGATGCGGGTCGTCATTGGCGTCATCGGTCCTGAAGACAAGATCCGCGAAAAGCCGCTCGGCGCGTTTCCCGGCGTCGAATCTGTAACCCCCGTCTTAAAGCCGTATAAACTGGTAGCATACGAATTTCGGGGCACGGCTTCTCAGGTCAAAATCGGTGGAATTGGAGTCGGCGGAAAAGAGCTCGTACTGATGGCTGGACCCTGCTCCGTCGAAAGCGAGGATCAAATCACGACAATCGCGCGCGCTGTTCGAGAGGCAGGAGCTAAGATCCTTCGTGGAGGCGCATTCAAACCGAGGACTTCTCCCTACAGCTTTCAAGGGCTTGGCAAACTCGGGCTGCAACTTCTGGCCACCGCTCGGAAGGAAACGGGGATGCCGATCATTACTGAGGTGATGGATACAAAAGATCTCGAGCTGGTTGCCGAATACGCCGACTGCTTGCAGATCGGCACGAGGAATATGCAAAACTTTTCGCTGTTGCGCGAGGTGGGTCGTTTAAATGTTCCGGTGATGTTGAAAAGGGGTATGTCGGCGACAATCAAAGACCTGCTGATGAGCGCCGAGTACATTCTTAGCGAAGGGAATTTCAACGTGCTCCTGTGCGAACGCGGCATTCGCACGTTTGAAACGATGAGCCGGAATACCCTGGACTTGAATGCGGTTCCGATTCTGAAATCGGAGACGCATTTGCCGATCGTCGTTGATCCCACCCATGGAATCGGTATCCGGCAGCATATTCCTTCAATGGCGCTCGCCGCAGTTGCGGCTGGCGCGGATTCTATCATGATGGAAGTCCACAACGCGCCTGAAAAGGCAAAGAGCGATGGAGAACAGTCGCTTCTTCCGAATGATTTCAGAGACGTTGTTGAGCGGATAAGAGCTGTGGCAAAGGCCGTCGGACGGGAGATGTGATGGAGAGCTTACCACCCGTTTTGACGGCTGCTCTCTTGTTTCTCCTTTTGTCTCTCCCTGCTTATGCTCAGACTCGCACCTTCACTTCCGCATTAGACCAAGCCGCAAAAGCATTTAACGCCGGCAAATTGGATGAAGCAGAAAAACAAATAAACGCGGCGGACAAAATAAGCCCCAAGCGTCCTGAGGTCCCCAACATGCGGGGCGCAATTTATCTTAAACAAAAGAAGTACGATGAGGCTCAGCAACAGTTTAACCAGGCCCTCTCACTCGATCCGAAATTCGATCCAGCGCGGCTGAATCTGGCTGAGTTGGAACTGGTGCGCGGCAATTATTCTTTGGCTGAACAGCGATTTTCCGATTTGCAAAAAACCGATCCGGATTCAGAGGTCTTGCAGTTCAAGATCATCCTATGCGCCTTGCTTGCGGGGGAAGATCAAAAAGCGAATGACCTGGTCAGCACGATGAATTTTCCAGGCAAAACGCCGGCCTACTACTACGCGCGAGCAGCGATCGCTCTGAAGCGGGGTGACCAAGCCAACGCGAACACTTACTTCACCAATCTCAGAAAATATTATACAGAGGCAGACTGCGCCTATTTCGTGCAATCGCTTAAGGATGTCGGGTTATTGGTGAAGGAGGCAAAACAATGAAACTGAAATCTCGCCGCGCTCCAGCCTCGGCCAAATTGGAAGAACGCCTCAACAAGATCATCGAAGGGCTTCGCAACACATATCCGGACGCTCATTGCGAGCTCGATTTTCAGACACCC
>JBPYFC010000070.1:0-6832 GCA_051984705.1 Chthoniobacterales bacterium
CCCCACCCTGGCACGGTGCCAATCGTAACCTCCGGGAACGCCAACTGTGCGTGCGCGCTCGCGAGCCGGAAATCAGCGGTTAACGCGAGCTCGAGTCCGCCGCCAAAGGCGATCCCGTTCAACGCGCAGATCAGCGGTTGCCGTATCCGAGCCAGTTGATCAAACACACGGTGCCCTACGCGAACCCAATCGGACCACATTTGAATCGGGCGGAGTGCAGACCAGGCCTTGATATCGGCGCCTGCACAAAATGCTTTCTCTCCGGTTCCGGTGAGAATGGCTACGCGTACTGAAGAATCCTGATCGATGGTCCGAGCAGCTTCCTCCAAGGCTGCAAGCATTTCGTAGTTCAGGGCATTGAGTTTTTCCGGACGGTTCAGGATGATGGTCGCGATCGGACCATCGATGGTGATTCGGATAAATGAAGAGTCATTCATGGTTACAGCCCTCCTCGTTGTCGATACCATATCGCTCATCGTTCCTCTCCCTTGCGAATCCGCTCAACCAGCCGTTCAGCGGCTCGATAGCAGACTGCCCAGAGCGTCAGGGTTGGGTTAATTCCCGGGCAGGTCGGCAACGTGGCTCCGCTGAAAACGTAGAGACCTGGCGTGTCATGAACAGCCAGCTCCGGTGAGACGACCGAGGAGTCGGGATCATCCCCCATTCGAGCCCCTCCCAGTTCGTGGCTGCTTCCGACGCCGGTGAATCGCTGTCCTCTCCAGGTCTTCACTGCGCCCATCGCTCGAAGAACTTCTTCTGCCTTGCTCTCCATCCAATCGGCTAAGCGATGCTCATTTTCGCGCATATCATAGGTGACGCGTATCACTGGCATGCCAAGTCCGCTTCTGTCACGGTATACCGGATCGAGATCAAGGAAGTTGTCGGTGTACGAAAGCGTGTCCGGCTGAATCCGGATGACGCCATAGTGTTGCCAGTTGCGGATGTGATCTTTGTAAGGGTTTCCCCACCGGCGGACATCGGGCGGAATAGCTTCCCGGCTGATCTGGATCGGTAAAAATTGTTGTTCTGCGCCCAGCGTCGCTCCGCCGATAAAGCCGTGCTCCATCGAATCGAATTGATCCGCCAGAAAATCGTCGATCACGACACCTTGTGCTGCCGGACCGGTGTGACGATTGAAAATCGTGTCTGGGAAATAGCCATTCACATGAGCAAACATTTTGGTCATGAAATATTTGCCTAACCGACCGGAACTGTTACCCAGGCCGTTCGGATGTTTCGAATCGCCCGACAGAAACATCAGACGAATATTTTCAAACGTGTATGCGGACAAAATTACAGTCCGCGCATGTTGAACGTGATGGGTACCGTCGGCGTCGACGTATTCTGCGCCGTTGACGCGCCCGCTTGTATCAGTGCGCAGGCGAATCACACGGCATCGAGTCCGCAATTCGAGATTTCCTGTGGCAAGCGCTTCAGGAATCGAAGAGAGCGAAGGATCCCATTTGTCACCGGAGTACGATCCGAACCCGTTGCTCCAAGCGCAATACGTTGTTGCCGGTCTGCCTTGAAAAGGAGCGGTATTTAATCCGACGGCTACCGGGTGCGGATGCAGGCCCAGGTCGCGAGTTGCTTTGGTGAAAAATTCTCCCAACCGGAACGGACGCGTTGGAGGTAACGGCAACGGACGGCTTCGCTTGATAAAAGGGTTTGTTTCATCACCGGCGATCCCGATCTGCTGCTCAAGCAAGGTATAATAAGGCTCGAGCTCGTCGTAACGAATTGGCCAATCAGCGACGGTTGATTCGATGTTTGGTTTTCCCCATCTCTCTTGAATCCGGGTCTTGGTCTTGAAATGGTGCGGATGAAACCGGCGCAACCAGGCCCCGTAATGGATCACAGATCCGCCGACACTATTCATCATGCGGCCGAGCGAAAAAGTGGCTTCAGTAGTCGGTTCTCCAACGTTACGTCGCCACCGAGGGACCTCGCTCATAAACTTTGGCCCCATGTTCGCACGACAATAATAAGTGGCGCCAAGTTCATCCGGCAGATAGTCGGCACCTGTACGCCACGGACCTGGCTCGAGCGCAACAACTTTAAGACCAGCTTTGGCAAAAACCGGCGCCACAATTCCGCCCATTGCTCCAAGCCCGACCAGGATGATATCGACCTCGGTTGAGGACGAAAATTTCGGACAGATTAGCGGCCCGCGCTTTGTTCGGAACATGCTCAGGTCCAGGTCAGCGAGCGATTGGATGATGCCACCTTTAGTCACCGGCTCAGCGGTCAGATTTTCTTCAGCCGTATTTTCCAACCAGACTCCGGGATGGCCTAATGTCTTCCATCCCAGCTTCTGACGATTCCCACCGTAAGCCGGATCTGAAAACAGTCCTTCCTGCAGATGGGCCCTTAACAGTTCGAAAAATGCGGCAGGAACATCCTGGATGGCATTACGTTCCAGTTCCGTCAGTAACGCATCCTGTTGATCCGGCGCGCAGCTGGCGAAGTCGTTGCCGTGCTGCTCTTTCGCGCTGCTATTCAAGCCGGAGAGACCAGCTCGATAGATTTCCAGTTTGTCTGCGTATGGGCCAGCCAGAGCTTTGTCGACATAGTTCGTTACACCGATCTCGCCGGCGCCGGGTCCAGATTGATCGGAGGGAAATAGCCGCTCGAAAATCGCTGTGGCTGTTCGGGCTTCGTGTTCGTTGAAGCTTATGAAAGCTTGCGGTTCTTGTTTATCAGTTGTCACGGTTTGGGAGTTTCATGCATCTACTTCGCCTACCCGTCGCGGATTGCTCTGATATCGGTAGGGCTGAGCTTTAGCTCAGCCTGGTGCGCGTGGCAGCCCCACGAGGCTGAGCTAAAGCTCAGCCCTACCGGCGATGGGTCTTGTCACATCAGTGGTATTTCTTTGCGTCCTTTTGTTCGTCTTTTCTTCAGCTCGAGATTCATTGGTTCGGGTCGAAAGACCCTTTGATCCATTTCGCGCAGATCGGAACTTACCAGCAGCGGCGTTTCGGATTGCGCAAGTACGTCGCGCTTCAGATCAATTCCGGGAGCGATTTCGGTAACCGTCAGCCCTTCCGGCATCAGCTTGAGCACGCAGCGTTCAGTGACATAAACAACGTTCTGCTTCTGCTCTTTTGCGCGTCGCCCACTGAATGTCACGTGTTCGACTTCGGGTACAAGTTTCCGGTTCTTGCCTTCTTTCACGATTCGCAGCCGTCCTTCTTCGATTCGGGCATCGAACCCGCCGGCGGTGAAGTATCCGCAAAAGACGATCGATTTTGCGCCTGCCGTGATATCGATAAAGCCGCCCGCGCCCGCGGTAACATGAGGCCGGGCCGCCAGCCGCGATACGTTGACGCTGCCGGCCTGGTCCACTTGCAGGAATGAAACCAGGCTGCAGTCGAACCCGGCTCCTTGAAAATAGGTAAACTGGTCCGGCGACGGCATAATCGCATCCGCATTGCCTGCGCATCCAAATGCGAATCCGAGCAGCGGCATACCGCCAACAGCCCCTTGTTCAATGACCCAAGTGACCTGTCCATGCAGTCGTTCTTCAAGCAGGATTCGCGGCACCAAGGCTGAGATTCCGAAGCCAAGATTCACCGCGTCGTATTGATGCAGCTCCATCGCGGCCCTCCGCGCCAACACCTTGTCCAAACCCCACGGCACGCCCTCAAACGCTGTCATCGGGCTGAATGTTTCACCGCTGATCGCCGGATCGTACGCGGTTTGCGTTGTTTGTAGTTGTTCCGGATCGACAACGACATAATCCACCAGAACGCCGGGTACCTTGACCTGCTGCGGTCTCAGAGATCCATTTCCGGCCAAGCGTTTAACCTGAGCAATTACGATTCCTCCGTTGTTCCTCGCCGCCAACGCTTGGTCGACCACACCGAGAAATGCGCCTTCGTGTTCCATCGATATATTGCCGTTTTCATCGGCAGTCGTTCCCCGAATAATCGCGACATCCGGCGCGATGGAGCGGTAGTAGAGCCATTCCTGACCGTCGAACTGCACTACTTCTACCAATTCGCTCTTGGTAAATGCATTCATCCGTCCTCCGTGACGACGCGGATCGACAAATGTGTCGAGACCTACTTTCGTTAAGACCCCGGGCCGTTTGGCCGCGGCTTCACGATGCATGTGATACAGCACGCCGCTCGGCAAATTGTATGCCTCGATTCCTTCCTCCTCGATCAATTTCCAAATCTTCGGCGTTGGGAACGACGAGGGTCCGCTGGGCAGCGAGCCGGCAATTACACGTTTTAGCAATCCCGGCTGCGCCAAATGATCGATACCGGCGATACCGTACATATCTCCGGCGGCGATTGGATGCAGGGTGGTTAGGTCGGTAGGGTGGCCAGCGCGCTCAAACCGCTGACCGATTGCTTTCAGCATCGCGTCCGGGCACCCCAATCCACTCGACGAACTGACTGTAATGATTGCGCCGTCTGGAATCTGGTCAGCAGCTTCTTCCAAGGAGATAAATCTTGTTCGTGGCATATCTATGTACTCGAATCCTAAATGTCTTGAACGGCGATTCGCCGGCCTCTTCCCGCGGCCTCCATCACCGCCAACGCAACGGCCAACGACCTCACGCCGTCTTCTCCGGTAGCAAACGGTATACCGCGTCCTTGAACGGCTTCGTTGAAGTGGCGGACCTGATGAACGTAGAGATCTTCGAAGGGCTCTAGCTCCACTTCGTGTGTCTGATTAGCGCGCCGGAGAAAGAGCCTTCCGACCGGATCCTGGGTCATAACATTTTCGCCAACCAGCGACCCCTCGGTTCCATGAACCTCCAATCCAGTCGGCGCGTTCGGAACCGTATAAGCGTCGTGGAACTGAGCGATCACTCCGCTCTGAAAACGCATCACGCCCATCACTGCGTCTTCAATCGAGCCTTTGGAAAATCCTTGTCTTGCTGAAAACGCCGTTACCTCGACCAGTTCATCATCGAGAACGAAACGTAGGGTGTCAGCGTCATGAACCGTAATATCGAGAATGACGCCGCCGCCTTTGCCGCGCTGCTCGAGCCGCCACCCGCGCAGATGCAAAGGGAGATAGACTGCATGAAAGACCCGCGCCGCTAGCGGCGTTCCGATTGCTCCTTCCTGGATCATTCGCCGCATCGTGCGATGGGTTACGGCGTTGCGGAGATGATGATTCGTCCCCATCACAACACCTGCCTCGCTACAGGCCTGGACCATCGCGCGAGCGTCCGGAAGGTTCAGTGCTAACGGCTTCTCGCAAAGAACGTGCTTCCCCGCTTTTGCCGCAGCGATCGATTCTTCTTTGTGGCGGTCATTGGTGGTGCTGATGTACACCACATGAACGTCCGGATCAGCCAACAGCGCTTCTAAGGTGTTGCACGCGTGCGGAATCCCGTTTTCTGCCGCGTACGCTTTTGCCCGATCCGAGTCGCGGCTCATCACCGCCCGCACTTCGCTACTCGGCTGCGCGTTTATTGCCGTTATCATCCGGGTTTTTGCGATATCACTCGCACCAATCAAGCCCCAGCCGATCTTGTTGTTGTGAACGTTCATCCGTTAGAGTTTCTAGTTGAGATATCCGGAGGATTCGCGCTGAACAAGCCGCGCTTGCACCAGTCGTGTGAGAAATGGAGCGTCTGGTTCTTGAATTCTACGCAGCAATAGTTCTGCCGCATTCGCTCCGATCTGGCGAGGCATTGTATCGATCGTAGTTAGCGTAGGGCGACAGACGGTCGCTTCAGAGACATTGTTGAAACCAACTATCGAAAAATCTTTTCCCGGTTTTTTGCCCGCGTCGGTGAGCATTTCCATCGCGCCAATCGCCACAACGTCGTTAAAGCAGAGAGCCGCTGTGGGCGGGTCCGGTTGATTCAACAGCTCACGCATGAGCTGATATCCACCCTCTCGGGTCGGCTTGCTTTCGGGCGAATCGAGCACTTGTAGACCGCGTTCGCGCAAAGCGGTTTGATACCCGGCGACTCGTTCGTCCCGAGAAGAGATGCCGGCCGGGCCTCCGAGAAACGCGATTCGGCTGTGTCCCAAATTTATCAAGTGTGTCACGGCGATTTCTGCACCGCTTGCATTATCAACTCCGGCATAATCGCTGGGAACATTGGGAAGCGAACGTACGACGAGCACCTTCGGCGCCCGACACCGGCGGATCTGCTCGGCTAATTCGTGTGACCCATCCGACGACGAACAGAGCAGCAGTCCATCAACCGGATACTCCTCCATCGTTTGCACGAGTCGTTGTTGCTTAGCTGGAGTCTCCGAAGTGTTTCCCAGCAGTGTTACGTAGCCTGCTCTTTCTAAATGTTCTTCGATCGTGACGATGATCTCGGCGAAAAACGGATTGGCGATATCGGTCACGACCAAACCCACAGAGCGCGTTCGCTGGGTACGGAGACTAGCAGCGCCGCGATGGTAAACATAACCGAGTCGGCTCATTGAATCGAGCACGCGTTGCCGAGTCTGCTCGGCGACGACTGGAACATTCCGGAGTACAAGGGAAACGGTCGCGCGCGAGACATTGGCGTCTTGAGCGATGTCCATGAGGGTAACGCGATTGGCGACCTGCGGCATAGCGGTACATTAGATCGATCTAAAACCTTTGCAAGTGAAATTTTAGATCGATCTAATGGCTTGCTGGGCTTGAG
Organism: Chthoniobacterales bacterium; assembly: GCA_051984705.1. Lineage (GTDB taxonomy): Bacteria > Verrucomicrobiota > Verrucomicrobiia > Chthoniobacterales > JAFAMB01 > JBKPBY01. The sequence goes on from JBPYFC010000070.1 coordinate 6,617, forward strand.
TCAGCGTCAACCCAGAAAGTTGCGAACGCTGAACGCAACTTTTCTTCGATCACAACCTTTTGGCTTCGCTGGATTCGTGGCATTCTGGGCGTCAAAATCATGTGCGGAATAGCGGGGTTTGCCGGAGCCGGCAGCGTCAAGGTCCTTGAAAAAATGACCCGCGCGTTAGCGCATCGTGGACCGGACGGTGAAGATTTCCGGGTCGATGCGCCGATC
>JBPYFC010000071.1:0-4175 GCA_051984705.1 Chthoniobacterales bacterium
ATGTCGACCCCGGAACAATGAGCCCGTTTCAACACGGCGAAGTCTACGTTCTAAACGATGGCGCAGAAACCGACCTCGATCTGGGTCACTACGAGAGATTCACCAACTGCGTGCTATCTCGAGCGAACAACGTTACGAGCGGACAAATTTACGAGACAGTACTGGCAAAGGAACGACGCGGCGATTATCTCGGAAAAACTGTCCAGGTCATTCCTCATGTCACAGACGAAATAAAAGGCAGAATCCAGAGGCTAGCCAAAGAACAAGCGGGCGACGTCGTCATCACCGAAATCGGCGGTACGACCGGAGACATCGAAGGATTACCCTTTCTGGAGGCGATTCGACAGTTTCAGCTGGAAGTCGGTCCGGAAAATGTCGTTATTATGCACGTTACGCTGGTGCCATATATCAAGGCAGCGGGCGAACTGAAAACGAAGCCGTCACAGCAAAGTATAGCCAAGCTTCGCGAGATCGGTCTTCAGCCCCACGTGCTGTTGTGCCGGACAGAGAAACCGCTGGACCTGGAAGTTCGCCAGAAGCTTGCCATGTACTGTAACGTGCCGCTTCACGCGGTGGTAGAGGTACGGGACGTCGATCACACGATCTACGAAGTCCCGCTGATGTTACAGAACGAAAAGCTGGATGAAACTGTTTGTAAGCTCTTGAAACTGGACACACCCCCGGCTGAGATGAGCGAATGGCAAAAGTTTGTCCAAAGAATCATCGCGCCTAAGAAACACATCAAAGTGGCGGTGGTCGGCAAATACATGGATTTACAGGATGCCTATAAGAGCATTTATGAGTCCTTGACTCATGCCGGCGCAGCCAACGATTGTGGGGTCGAGCTTGTACGCATCGATTCGGAGGAGCTAGACGAAAACAACGCGCAGGAAAAATTCCGTTCCGTCGCTGGGGTGCTTGTCCCCGGCGGGTTCGGCGAACGCGGAGTGGAAGGCAAGATCGTCGCTTGTCGCTATGCACGAGAACATCGCCTGCCTTACCTAGGACTCTGTTTGGGGATGCAAATCGCGACGATCGAGTTTGCTCGTGACGTTTGCGGATTCAAAGGCGCAAATAGCACCGAGTTCGAGGATAACCCTCCGCATCCGGTTATTTGTCTTCTGGAAGAACAAAAGGAGGTCCGCAAGAAAGGCGCAACGATGCGCCTCGGTAGCTGGCCGGCAAAGTTCGTACCAGGAACGCTCGCCGCCAGGATGTACGGAGCGGCCGAGGCCACCGAACGACATAGGCATCGGTACGAGTTCAATTTGAAATACAAGGAAGCGATGGAGGAGAAGGGATTTGTCGTCTCCGGCACTTCTCCAGATGGCAAGCTGGTGGAAGTCATTGAACTGCGCGACCACCCCTGGTTCATTGCTTGCCAGTATCACCCAGAGTTCTTATCGAAACCCAATTCGCCGCATCCCCTGTTCCGCGGGTTCATCGCGGCGTGCCTGGCCTAGAGGAACCTGTTAATCGATGCTCTTGATCGTAGGTGTCCGTGTGCCGTGCCATTGATATTCGAAATGGTGGCTTTGGCGAACATTCTTGATCAAGGGCGGCACGAAGCAGGCTATACAGGTCGCTCCTGGTTTCCTGACGCTCGGATAAACAATCCCATTAGAGCCTTGATTCAACAGGCGACTGGCCAGTGCCTGGCTTTCAACGTAAATGTTGGGGTCTAAGTACGGTTTGTGAGCGGGATCCGAAGCGGAGAGCTCGTTAAACTCTGTCGCAAAATCCGCCAGATAAAGCCGGTATTGGGCTCGGCTGTCGAGTACACCAATCTCCTCAAACTCTTTGGTGCGATGATAAACGATTTCGGCATGAGCGCCTTCGACCGTGTCGGCTGCATACCAGGCGCCTCTTCTTGAATCATTGAACCGGCTACCATCGGGACGTGGATGGCAAAACGCAGCCATGATCACGGTAGCACCTGGACGACCTGTGACCCATTGATCGGCCGGAATCCGGTTGAGGATACCAAGTTCAGCGGAGATTCGATCATTCGTCCAGGCTTCCAGCTCGAAGATTGCTTGCAGATCTTCTGGGCTCGCCACTCGATCAAGGATACCTACAGAAGGGTATCGGCTAGCGATGAGCCGGCAGCTGTCTGCAAAAGAGAAAAATCGAGTAGGGATCGCCATCCTGGCATTAAAAGGTGCTGAATTCTTTATCCACGACGTCCATCCAGGAGCCGCCGAACCTGGTAAAGATTGTCAATCGAACCGGTCATGTATTGGATCGGGCGCTTTCCACCAAAGAGCGGGTTCCTGTTATGAATGTGAACCCACTGATTTGCGAGCGCTTCGTCCGGAAACAGAATGTGCAAAGCCTTATAAATGCCCAGGACAAGTGAGATCCTTTCGAGCTGATCGACCGAGACCGCCGGGACCTCGCTCTTTTTCATTTTGAAGAAGGTAGCTCGCGCCGGCCACCCCAACAACGCCTGTTGCTCTTCGTTGCTGAGGTTCCATTCACGGGCGACATTAAAAAACGCCCGTAAGCCTGGGCCGGTAAGCCGCCGCCGCGTAGCCAGGTCATGCCTGTGTTCGGGAGGAGTAACCTCGAGTGGGCGCTCGTCGAAATCAAAGGCGCGTTGGAGAACGGTGCTCATGTAGTCTATTTTGAGATATGATAGTCTATATCTGGACCGTGTCAACACTGCATTCCTGATAGACCATTCACAACAGCGGCGCAGTCGGAAGGGCCAACGGAAGACCGAAGACGGCAAACCGAAAACTGGTTATGGCCGCGCTGAAAGCGCGGCTACCTAGTCCTCTGTAAATTCCAAATGAAATACCTGCAGCGCTCGCGGGTTGGTTCCGGGGCGAAAAACGTGAACCGCCCGGCAATATCCGGTCGACTTTGAATCCAATTCGGCTCCGGTCTTGAACTCAAATGCTACTCCTTTGCTACGGTCGACAAAAATCTCAAACGCCTTCTCACTTCGACCTGCGTTGAGCACCTGGGTCAATTCTTCGTCTCGTCGAAGAGCTGGAAACGTACTCTGGATTGCCGCAAAAGTGTCTCGGATTGAGATTCCGAACACGGTGCGAAAATAGGATGAGGTCGAGCGAATCTGGCTGACCACCGGCGGACCTCCCGGAACCTCGCTCCGAAAAAATACCTCGAGCTCTTCGTCCCCGTTCTGATACCTGCCTCCGAAAGCCGGCCCGGATCGCCAAACTTCCCAGCGTTGGCCGTTTGTGGTTGCGTTCGCCAGCTTTGGCTCGCCTAAAATTCGATGAACGTCGTCCAAGGTTTGACCAAGATGAACCAGGCCGATGCCATCGCCTGGACTGATGACTGAACTCGCGTCAATCCCTTGAGCGCGAGCAGGAACCGTCGCCCCGAGCAATGAGATGCCTATTGCGGCAATTGCGAACCGGATATCGATGAACATGGTAACGGTAATCCAGCGGGTTTTTCGTCCCATTCCAAGCACGAAAAGAAGTGTTAGTGCTAGTGCTGGTGCTAGTTTAAATGAAGCCAATACAACTGGCGCCAGCACTAAACACTGACACTCCGATGACAAGTTCCTCGCTTTTTCGCGAAGCAAAACGGCTGATTCCTGGCGGCGTCAATTCACCGGTCCGCGCTTTTCGAAATGTAGGAGGCGAACCGTTTTTCGTGCAGCGCGCCAAAGGATCGCACCTATGGGACGTAGATGGTCGGGAATACGTCGATTATGTCGGCACATGGGGACCGGCAATTCTTGGTCACGCACCTGAAGCGGTCGTCGAAGCAGTCAAAGAAGCAGCAGAAGCCGGATTGAGCTTCGGCATTCCGAATCCGTTTGAAGTCGAGATCGCGCAGCTAATCTGCAGTTGGGTTCCTTCGGTGGAAAAGGTCCGCATGGTGAATAGCGGTACCGAAGCGACAATGTCTTGTATCCGGTTAGCGCGCGGATTTACCAGCCGAAAACTAATCATCAAATTCGATGGCTGTTACCATGGGCACGTCGATTCCCTGCTGGTCAAAGCCGGGAGCGGCGCCTTGACACACGGAAATCCGGATAGCGCTGGGGTTCCGCCAGAATTCGCAGAACTAACGATCGCGATTCCATACAATGATGCTGTAGAACTTGACGCAGTTTTCAAAAAATGGGGCGATCAGATTGCTGGTGTGATCGTCGAGTCGGTACCGGCAAACGCGGGATTGTATTTTCCGAA